>JAFGPL010000331.1 GCA_016936215.1 Bacteroidales bacterium | reverse complement strand
GAGGCGAAATATTTATAGCATAATTTAATGGTGATAATTTGAGCCCCGTAGGTGGCGTAATATCATTATACCTTTTTATTTCAGAGGATTTATAATTTGAAAAATATTTTAGTCGGACAGTAGTGATTTATTTATTAAAAAATGTATGGTAAACCTGCGCTGATACCAACAATTATTTAGCATATACAAAAATGAAGGCCAAACCATGACAGCCTCGTTTCCGGTGTTAAGCTTTTCTTAACGGCAGCAGTTCAAAATGGCTCTTCGGGTACCACTTGTTATTCCCGTTATTGTCTTTAATTTTTATGAGCAGGTTTTCGTTCCGCTCCTCCAGTATTTCATATATCCTGCCCGGTGTTATTTTCCCTTCATGGCCTGAATTATAGGTACATCTGACCATCGCCCCGGTATTCATCTTTGTAAGGTCAGCTTCACGTTTTCGTTTGGCATGAAGCCAGTCTTCATAAAGTTCCAATCCACGGGCAATGTCACTGTCTTCTATAAGCTCTTCTTCACGAAGCCATTCAAGGGCTTCTTTACGATCTTCCCTGCCTTTATATACATACCATTTTTCAAGAATACCCATTCGGAATAATTCATCCTTAAACCGCGAAAATGCCCCCCTGCCGCTGATAGCATTAAGCAGACGCCCGCGGTTTTCTTCATCTATATCGGGCAACATGGTAAATCTATCCATCTGTTCCCAGTTTTCGCGTGACGACTTTGGCGGAACAAGAATATACCGCCCGCTGGTATCGTTTTCGATCGCATTTTCCAATTCTTCATCTTCGATGTAGTTTTCCGAAATAAAAAGAGTTTCACCTTCACCGGTATCAAGGTACCATTGTCCCTCTGCATCAGAACTGTTCATTGCTAACTCAATACTATCAAGAATGTAGTTGCTGAGCGTAAGTTTTTTGTCAGGTTTATCAATCATCTTAAACCAGGTAAAATATTAATTACAAATTTATGCTATTGTTTTTTTTAATATACATGTTGAATAAAATTTTGAATTTTTTAGATAATTTTATCAACTGACAAAGGTGTTTAACCCTGTCAGGGATTAAAACCCTGACAGGGTGCGTTCGATCAACAAAACGGTATTATAAGAATTATTATCATGATAATACTTGATGACAGACATCAGATATTTAAAATATATTCTTCAGACTGCACTAATTGCAAACATTTTAAATGGTTTAGCTATTCTTGCAAGGCATTTCCTGAAGGCATTCCTGATGAATTATTAAGTGGCGAGATAAAACATGATAAACCGATTAAAGACCAGGTTGGAAATACCGTTTTCACTAAAAAGAATTCATGAAACTACGGCGTGCCCATTTCATTTCAAATGTTAACGAATTTTTTTCGCATGACCGATTTACCCCTGTCAGGGTTTCAAACCCTGACAGGGGTATGTATAAAAGATAAAGCCAGTTATAAGATTGGCATTTATCTTAATAATTCTGTATAATCCTAAATTGCAAAGTAGTTGTGATCCCGATTTAGATTTAGTACGTTTTTGAAAAAAACCAACTAAATCTTGATCGGGATTGGTATTTAACGATCTTTGATACAGCGTTATGTGTAATAAATACCTTTTACTATTAGTTGTGATTTGCTTTCAAATTGGTATTTAACGATCTTTGATACAGCTATATTGATTAATTTGCTGCGACTGATATAGTTGTGATTTGCTTTCAAATTGGTATTTAACGATCTTTGATACAGCTCAAATTATATAGAAAATCACAATAATTCTGTTGTGATTTGCTTTCAAATTGGTATTTAACGATCTTTGATACAGCCTTTGTTTTTTGTTTCACTTGCTTTTACGAGTTGTGATTTGCTTTCAAATTGGTATTTAACGATCTTTGATACAGCTTATACTTATTAACCCAAACCTCTTGATTAGTTGTGATTTGCTTTCAAATTGGTATTTAACGATCTTTGATACAGCTAAGCCTTAATAAATCCATTGTGTTAATGGGTTGTGATTTGCTTTCAAATTGGTATTTAACGATCTTTGATACAGCTGAGGACTATTCGCCACAGGGTAACTTTGTGTTGTGATTTGCTTTCAAATTGGTATTTAACGATCTTTGATACAGCTAGCAATAAGTCTGGCTCATGGAGTATATAGTTGTGATTTGCTTTCAAATTGGTATTTAACGATCTTTGATACAGCCAGACTGCCCAGCAAACTTAATATCAGGCTGTTGTGATTTGCTTTCAAATTGGTATTTAACGATCTTTGATACAGCTAAACATACTTTCGTATATTTCAATATCCTGTTGTGATTTGCTTTCAAATTGGTATTTAACGATCTTTGATACAGCATTTATTTAAAAAATTATACCCATGAATTTGTTGTGATTTGCTTTCAAATTGGTATTTAACGATCTTTGATACAGCATAAAAATGCTGAATACCCTGAATTATCAAGTTGTGATTTGCTTTCAAATTGGTATTTAACGATCTTTGATACAGCTATTTTAAAAAGGTTTCAATGCGAAATGTAGTTGTGATTTGCTTTCAAATTGGTATTTAACGATCTTTGATACAGCTTATTCCCATGTCTTTACATACTTCGTGCAGTTGTGATTTGCTTTCAAATTGGTATTTAACGATCTTTGATACAGCAACAAAAGATCACACATGCATTAAATCAGAGTTGTGATTTGCTTTCAAATTGGTATTTAACGATCTTTGATACAGCTCTGTTCAGGTGTACGCGTGTCTTTGGGCTGTTGTGATTTGCTTTCAAATTGGTATTTAACGATCTTTGATACAGCTTTGAAAATGATTTTCATCATTCATATGATGTTGTGATTTGCTTTCAAATTGGTATTTAACGATCTTTGATACAGCTGTAAATCATATGATAAACATATGGAAAATGTTGTGATTTGCTTTCAAATTGGTATTTAACGATCTTTGATACAGCGTTCACAATTACACACCCGCATATAATCAAGTTGTGATTTGCTTTCAAATTGGTATTTAACGATCTTTGATACAGCATAGGAACAAAGATCAAATTGAATTACAACAAATTAGTGCTTAAAACACGATTAAAAAACTGTATCATTAAGCCGCCTTATTATATAAAATAGGGTGGTTTTTTTATCCTGTTGCGTTTAACCCTGACAGGGTTTCAAAACCCTGTCAGGGTTCATGTCCGGTTAAAACAGTTCAAGTTGCTGGGGTGTTTCAGGTTTTTTCGCCTCGGAGGCAGAACGGAAAAATTCCATCATCCCGAATTGTTTATCAGTAAGTGTAAAGATAATTACCTCTCCCCTGGGTGGCAGGAAAAGTTTTACCCTTTTAATGTGTACATCGGCATTTTCGCGGCTGTTGCAATGGCGTACATATATGCTGTATTGAAGCATGGTAAAACCATCTTTCATCAACCTTTTCCGAAATATTGCATATTCATGCCTGTCGCGTTTGCTCTCGGTCGGCAGGTCAAAAAAAACAAAAACCCACATAATACGGTACTGGTTTAAGCGGTTTACAGGTTGTGAAGACATATTCGTTATTTTTATAACCCTGACAGGGTTTGAAACCCCTGTCAGGGTTCATTAAAATGCTACAATTGGGGATACAACATCTTTCTTGTTTCCCCTTCGAAGCATTGCATGAGCGAGGCTGTTGTGCGCTGGGCACCAACCATCAGCGGACTTGACTGTTCATCAATTTCAATATCCGTTGCCGGGATCATAAGGAGTTTCTTTTTCAAGGCAGGGGTTAGTTCTTCGATTTCCTCTTCTTCTTCCATAATCGAAATAACTATTTTATCTACATAAGGCCTGTATGGCTCCATAATATCATCGGCAAGGCAGTACGGGTTATATTTGTTACGATGGTGGATACCGGCAAAGCAAACCATGCCGCTACCTGTTAAAGAGCGGGCAATTACAGCCCTAAGTATGGCATACCCGTAATTTAACAGGTTGTTTGGCGGTATACCATGCCTGTGACGTCTGAAATTTTCAGGTTTCTCAAAAATATTGTTCCAATAATAGGCAGCAGCCCTTGCTTCATAATTATCAGGATCACCGCTTTTTACCTGCGATGCCCAGTAATTCATGTTTTCAATATTTATCTCATATTGTGAAAGCAGCGCTGCCTGGTTTTTAATTTTAGCTGTCACTGTTTGTTGCCACAAATTCTTTTTAAGGGGTTCCGAGGCTTCCAACTGGTATTTTACTTTCTCGGTAAATGCATGATGTGCTGTCATGGGCAACATTAATCCTTCGGGCATATGCTGAAAGTTGGTGCTTATAATGGCAGCATTGTTGTCAATAAGCGCCATGATGAGCGCGTGGCTGATATAAATCTGCTGATTGTCCAGCACCATTATACCTATATCCTCAATAGGTACGGTCTTTTCACCACTGTCATCCTGCGGCTCAAAAAGAAGTTGATCACTCTTCTTTCTTAGTGAACAGGGATTCCCGAAATAAAGTGTGCGTTTAATCATGTTACTCTTTTTTATGAATAGTGTTGTTCTATCTCAAGGTATTCTTCTAATTTCATAAGGTTAATGCTTTCTTCGTGCAGCAGGATAAAATTCTCTTTTTTACCAAACCATTCCAAAACAACGCTTCTTTCAAGCCTGGTTGGTTTATTGCTTACACAGGTGTTGTATGAACTCCATCCATATTCGCCAGGATGCTCGCAAAACCCGTGGTGTACCGGGTTTTGATGTATATATACCACTACCTGTCTGAAATATCCCTTGTTATCAATGAGTTTTCGTTTAAAAGGTCTCTCGAAAAGAGCGCCATGCCTTGAATACTTTTTATTAAATGCCTGCGTATATGAATTGAAAAGGTTTGAAAAGTATTGATGGGGAGGTTTTGTGTTAATAACCCTGACAGGGTTCGGAACCCTGTCAGGGTTATTCGGAGCCGCCATCTCATTCACTTCCCTTATCCTAACCAGAAAATGAAAATGATTGCCCATGAGGCACCAGGCAAATGTATCTGCAACCGGTGTTACGTGTTTCTCATACAACCACAGAAAATATTCATAATTTGAGTTCTCACGAAACAATGCTTCACCATTTATACCGCAATTGTAGATGTGGTAATAGTTGCCGTGTATGAGGGGTTCGGTTTTTTGCATGATAGTAGTCTTTGATTTTAACCCTGACAGGGTTTTGAACCCTGTCAGGGTTTTAAAAATAGAGTCTTTAATTTGTAAATCACATTGAAATTAGTTGTAAAAATTTATGATATTCCCAAGACGGTCAACACTTAACTTTAGGCAAAATTCCTTAATCATTAGCCCATCTATTGACTTTTCCATTTTATTTAAAGTTGAAAACTCATATTTATTTACAATTGTATTGGCAATTTCTTGCCGAACAAAAAAACATTGGTTTCCTGTAAAGCTTACAACCTTATATACTCTATTTACTTGCTCTTTAGTCAGATTGTTAATATTCAAAAAGCTTATTTGCACCTGCTCTTCATCACTTGGAACATAAACCAGATCATTGGGAGAAAGATAAAAAAGTAATTTATCACCCTTCTCATTGGTCTCTGCAACAGGACTTAAACCCTGCTTCTGACGTTCTATTATAATATTGAGTGGAACAGTTTCAAAACTGCGCTTTCTATTTTCATCTATATAAATAGCAAAGAATAAATTGGTCCCTTTTGCTGCTTCTACAAACTTCGATCGTTTATTTCCAGTCTGTCCCAAGGTAAATTTACTTCCAATCTCAAATATTCTAACTTTATAAATTGGCTGATGCGGTTTATAATCATTGTATAACGCTATATTACTATTCATCTCTTCAATTCCTTCAGGAGAAAATGCCAATTCAGGATTGTTTCCTTTACTTTTAAGATAATTTTTTAGAATCTTTTGAATACCGGTATCGGTCACAGATTTAATATTTTTTAAATCAAAAGAAGTATCAACGGTTTTTCGAGAAGCGGTTAATATTTTTCCTTTTGGTAGTTTAATCCTGTTTAATAATACTTTACCTGAAACTGTGTCTTTATGCAGCGATTTTCGAATTGCCCAACTATCTCCATTGGTTTGTGTAACTATTACTTTAATTTTCCTGCCATTTTTTTCTACAAACTTCAAATATTTATTTGTCGTTTTATTAATGACACGCATGTTTTGTTTGAAACTCACAATAATCTTTTCCAATTCATTTTTAGCATCTTTAGTGAAATTCGCCCAGGGTTTCAGAAATTCCTTAGGAACTTCTTTTTCATTTATTTTTCCTGTTATAGGATCGGTATAAACTACCTTTTCATATTTTCTAAGCTTACGGTTCAGGTCAAACCGTTCATTTGACTTTGCATGCTTATTATTCAGTAAATTAACATGATCCCTTGTAGCGCAAGCAATCACTAAAGCATCAATTGCATGGTGGCGGTGGTCAATTCTTTTTTTCTGAAATCCTTTCGACAACTCTATAGGAACTGTTGGTAAGTATTTCTGATATTGCTCATTCCAGGCAGTAAACAACGTGCTGTTTGTGAGTTGATTCATTCGTTCAAAACGGGGCAATATCAAATCATTCCAAACACTATCCAAACCCCAGTCTTGTCTAAGTATTGAGGTAATTTTCCCATTTCCGGGAATAATGTTTTTTGAATTTATGCCTTCATCATCCCTATCTGAACGAACCAAATTTGATAATATATTTGAAACAAACTTGCTTATATAGCGGGTATCATTGAGTTGCCGTTCAATCATTTTGTCAGGAATTTCTTCAAGCAATAGCTTATTTCTTTTGGAACGGCTTTTTGCATAGTTCTCATTTACAAATTGTTGATAGGCTTCTTCAGAAAATATTTCAACAGTTTGTCCGAATCCCGTTTCAATCTTTTCTCCATGATGGTTTTTGATAAATTCCATTCCAAGCTGTTTATCCTTTGTTTGATTTACAGCAGCCTCACAAATCACTTTGTTGCTATAACTGTCATCGAATTAGCGGCTTTGTGGTATGATGTGTTCTATCTGATAGGCCTCTGTAAACAGTTTATTGAGTGGAATTATCTGCCCTGTGTATGGCGAACGATATTTTTGTTCCAGCCAAAGTTTATAACGTTGAAGTTCAGATTTTGAAGGTTGTGAAGTCATGCTTATCTTCAAAATATCGTCCGGGATTTCCAGATTGGAGTTTAGAACACCATCTTCATAAATTTTAAGTGCCTCCTGCTGCATGGGAGAATATGGACGAACATCTTCAACAAATAATTTTCCATCGGAATTATCTTTCAATTCAACTAATAAAGCTTTAATGCGTAGATTTGTATTTTCATTTTCCGTTATCTGATTGGTAAGTCTTTTTCGTTCCTCTGCAGTATTCTTCATCTCGCGGCCAAGTTCAATATGAATTTCGTCGAAAAAACCTTTTGAGCCATTTCCGAATTTTTTCCAAATATCTCTGACAACCCGGAGCGTTTCGGTAACAACCTGTTCCACAATCGGATTTCTTAAAGAATGTTGCTTAAATTCTTCAAGATACTCCTCTAAATCATTTATTGCATTCCACTTACCAACCAAAGCCGCTTCAGAATGCCGGTCATAAACAATATATTGTGCTAACCATAATTGCAATCCCTGAAAGTGGTTTTGCCCGGTTAAATGAATAGCTTTCTCTCTAACACGGTTCTTAATTTCTTCATCATATTCTCCATTAATAATCTTATTTATTCTTTCTTTTGTTTTTGAATCAATTTTATCCCAACTCCAGAATCTACCAAAACGCATTAAGGGCAAAAGCTTTTTAATTGCTTTTTCTGAATATGCACCATATTCACTTTTAAATGGTGAAAATTTCTTAAAACTTTCAATGAAAGCAATTTCATCTATATTGTTTTTATTTGCAAATGATTTTATGGCTTTTTCATATTCATGCTTATCGGTTACCGAATAGATAAGATGCCATAATTTGTACTCAGTTTCATGAGTCAAAAAGTCTTTAGGAATATTTGCGATATTTACTAATCGTTTTCTTATCTCAAAACCAGTTTCATTACAGGGATATGGTTTGTCTTCAACATAATTCCATCTGTATTTATCAACTTCTGCACTTAGTTTTTTACCTCGAAAGCCTTTTTCTTCAAGAAAATATTTCAATAACGTTTTTTGATCTATTTCCTTTCGATTATATAAAAACACAAATAACTTTTCCAGTTCTTCAATTCCCGGGAAAAATTGCATGGTTATATCTTTATCATCGTCTTTATGGTAAATTTTTAAATTTAAAATCCATTGCCATAACCTGAATTCCTGGTACAATGGGTTTGATTTCGGGATTACCTTAAGGTATTCTCTAACAGGAAAGCCATTTTTATCTTTGTATGTTCTATATTCCAAAGAACAATTACTGATAGATGATTTCTGGCTTCGCAAAGGTCGTTGGTAAAAAATAATATCCTCTGCAAATAAATGGACAAAATCTTTTTTACTTAAAATAATTTGTTGTACACTATTGTTTTTATATAATTCCCGTATACAATCGTTATACAATTCGCTTGTAAATAGTTCAGGTTGTAACTCAATTTGTTTCTTCAGAATTGCTTTTAATTCATCTTTGTAATATTTACGCTCGATAGTCCTCACTAATTTCCCCCGTATTTTTTGACCTGGCTTTTGCAATAATGTATCATAAATATAGGTTCCTACAGTTTTTCCTGATTTATCTATTTCATTTTCTGTTTTAATTTTGATCAGTTTCCACTTTTTATCCCAGTCATCTTCAGTTGGTATTTTGAATTTCCTTTTTAAAGTCCCATCCTCTTCGTATTTATCATTTCCATCTTTGTCCAGTTCAATTGTTACGATAATATTTTTTTCTAATCCAACCCAGTTGGGGACTTCTTTTGAAAAATAATTCCCGGTATCACCATTGGCAAGTTTTATTTTAATTACTTTAAATCCTTTATAAACTGTTCCTGTATCTGATATTTCAATTATTACCTGTGTATCAAAATATATCCTTGTTTGTGCTGTTTTTGTTGCATCTTCATCATCTTCACCCCGTAATTGGTAATATCCACGTTTTTGATTAAAGTTTAATAATACCCAGGCCAATTCTTCTTTTTCGATTTTTTGAAAGAGGGCTTTTTTGCGCAAGTAGTATATTGTCCAATCATACGGGATTTTTGCATCTTCACCGTTTCTGTTTTTTCGGTTTACCAGCCCGGGCTGGTTTATTCTAAAATCTTCGAGCATTTCTTTAAACGATTTTTTAAAAATGAATTCCTTATTTCGGTAGGCCAATTTTGGTTCAGCCTCGTTTAAAAATTGCCCTAACCGTTCTTCAAAATCAATCAGGCTTGCATAATGTTCAGGTAAAAAACCTAAAACATTTAATACCCTATGCAAGCGAGCCCTGCGCAAAAGATGTCGTTCACGCAAACGTCGGGTCGCCCTTAAGCGTGTTCTTTCTGCTGTTTGAGAAATAGAATTACCTTTATCGAAATCACTCAAAACATCTTGGCTCATTGGAATAATTCTACTTCCCATACCGAGAATTTTCCCTTGTTTGTTTTCGAAATCCTGTTCAATTAAGCTCCAGCCAATTGAGTTAGTTCCTAAATCCAAGCCCAAAATTCTTTTATTTTTAACCTCTTCCATTTTTGTTATTGTTATGTTTTAACATTATCTTTGAATATCAATTTGAAGCAAATCACAATAAGGATTATTCCGTTGTGAAAACATTTAAGCGCCCTCGTCTTTCAATACGGGGGCATTTTTTATTGTCTGCGATTAAAAGACTTCATAAATTAAATTTTAGTCTTTATGTTAACCCTGACAGGGTTTGAAACCCTTTCAGGGTTCATCTAAAAATCCTAAATACCTCTGCTTTTCATCACCTGTTTATTCCTATTCAAAATTATATCTGAGTCTCTGATGCAGCCATTGTAATCAGGTGATTTCAATCAACATGCAAATTACAAAAAAGAAGATAATAAGGCAATAAAATAATGCATTAATTTACAATATTTTGAAAGGTCTTTTTAAAATATTAAAAGCGGCAGGAGAATGAATGGTTTATGTTTTAACCCTGTCAGGGTTTGAAACCCTGACAGGGTTCATCGAAGACGCAATCTCATTTACTTTGGCAAAAAACCAATATAGTTTCAAATGAGGCTTATAGCAATTATATCTGCAACCAGGTTGACATGTTTATGTACTGTCAGTAAAAAGCTCATAACAGGGTTCCGGTCGTAAAAGCTTCTAAACATCATTCATGCAGTATTGTAATGGTAATTCTTAAACTATGTTTTTGGGGTCAGAGGTATTATATGCGTTGGTGGTTTTAATCCTGTCAGGGTTCATCAGAGACGCCATCCCCGTTTTATGCGCATCCGTGTGTCATCGGATGCGCACAAAATAAAAAACGGATGCGCATCGGTTACATAACGGATGCGCATCGGATAAATCGCGGATGCGCAGGAAAAAAAATTCCCTGCGCATAAAACACCCTAAGCTATGTTTTTTGAAATTTCACGTTGCTCAGCATTTCTTTAATGCGGGTACCGGGAGTAAAAATAACACTGCTCCCTTTGATGGCATTGGCAGTTACCTCTTCGGCAGTTGCCTTGCCTTCGGAACTCAGGCTTACCCTTAAGCTCCCAAGGTCGCCAAGCCTGATAATCCTTCCTTCTGAAAGGTTATCTATGGAAACATCTACCAATGCATACAGCACGGCACGAATATCGGCGCCGCTAACTGTACAAATCTTTTCTATGGCTTTGGTCAGCCCTGCAAGGGTTATCTCGCCCTCCATAATAGGCGATGCATAATGCTTCTTTTCTCCGCCTCCCGGCACCCCGGGCTGTCCTCTCTCGATAACTTTAAATTTAATTGGCATGGTTGATAAAAATTAAATTGTTAATAAATATATAATGTTTGCCTGATGGCCTGGTTTATTCGTGCAAACAGTTTATAAATAATTGTACGTCTAAAATACCACCCTGTCAGGGTTAATCGCCCACTACCCATTTCCTGCCACGCTCACTCTTTCTTAATGCCATTATTTCACAAACTCTATGCTGCAGATTTTAATTTCATTTATTGTAACGGTTGTTTTTTACGCGTATTGTGCACGGGTTTATTTTTTCAATACTTTATTAACACCCTGCCATTTCATCCTTGCATTTTTTTATCTTATATTTAGCGTCAAAATACAAGCATCTGGCTTATGGACCCTTTAAAACAAAGATTTATTACAACAGCCATTCTTGCCCTTTTAAGCGTGCTGCCTGTCTTTTCACAAAATACCGGCACCAAAGAGGCTGTCCTTAACGGCGATTACTACTTTGAGCAGCAGAAATATACGGTGGCGCTTGATTTTTATCTTTCGGCCTTTCAAAAAGAAAATATCAACCATTACCTAAGTTACCAGATCGGTGAGTGTTATTTCAACCTGCCCGAAAGCAAACACCTGTCTTTAAGATATTTTCATGAAGCCACACCCAATGTTTCAGACAGGCAATCCGACATAACCTATGCCAAAGGATTTGCCCCTGTTGAAGCACACCTCAGGCTTGGCGAGGTATACCAGCAGCAGAATATGCTCGACAGCGCGCTGCAGTCTTACCTCGATTATAAAGACCTGCTCAAACCCACCGATAAATTCAACTTTGAAATGGCAAATGTTAAAATACAGAGCATTGCCATTGCCAAAGGATTGATGGCAAACCCGCTGCAGATCGTTGAAACCAATCTCGGGCCGCTGATCAATACCAGGTTTTCTGATTACAACCCTGTTGTTTCTGCAGATGAAAAAGTTTTGGTTTATACCTCTTTCTGGGAATCGGCCGATCTTATTTTTATGTCGCGCTTCGAAAACGGGGCATGGGGAGAACCCGTGGATATAACCAAACAGTTAGGTTCAGACGGCTCTTTTTATACCAGCGCGATTTCATCTGACGGTAAAGACCTATACCTTGTTGAACAGGATGATTTCAACACCGAGATTTATGTGAGCCATTTCAACGACACCGCCTGGGGGATTATGCAAAAGCTGAACAATAAAATTAATTCATTGTCACATGAATCGAGCGTTTCGGTATCGGCCGATGGAAACACACTCTATTTCAGCAGCAACCGGCCGGGGGGATTTGGCAGTTTCGATATTTATTTTTCTGTTAAAACAGACGGCGAATGGGACAAACCCCAGAATATGGGCGAGATAATTAATACCATCTATAACGAGGAAGCACCTTATATAACACCCGATGGCAGGCAACTGTTTTTTTGCTCCGAAGGGCACCGCAACATGGGCGGGATGGACATTTTTTACTGTACCATGCTTGATGACAACAACTGGACGAAACCCCAAAATGCAGGTTATCCGCTGAATACCACCGGCGACAATCTCTTCTATATCCCTTTAAAAAATGGCGAAGTAGCTTATATCTCTAAAAACGGCAACGGGACTTTTGGCCGGAATGATATTTACCGTATTGATTTCCCTATAAACGACCTGCTTCAGCAAGCCCTTACCGAAGATGAAGAAATGGAAAAAGTAAACCTTGAAATAGAGTCGGTGCGACAAAACCCGCCGGATACTGCTGTTTCTTATACCGTGCAGATAATGGCCCTGAGAAAAAACCTCGACGTTCATTACTTTAAAGAATTTAACAATATTAATGTTTATGAGTGTACCGATATCCTATACCGGTTTGTTACGGGCAACTTCAGCAGTTTTGAAAAAGCAAAGGAGATGCTCGGTAAAGCACTGGATTATGGTTACCGTGATGCTTTTATAAGAACTATAAAATCAATACCCGGAAAAAAACTATGAGCAAACCCGTTATATTCTTAAGAGCGCTCGAGCCCGAAGATATTGACCTTTTATTCAAATGGGAAAACGATGAATCGGTATGGAAAGTGAGCAATACACTTGTCCCGTTTTCAAAACACATCCTGCGCAAATACCTTGAGAATGCACACCTTGATATCTTCGAGGCGAAACAGTTGCGACTGGTAATTGATGTAGCGGAAAAAGAGGCGAAACCCAGGTCAATAGGCGCTGTAGACCTCTTTGAATTCGATCCTTTTCACAACAGGGCAGGCATTGGTATCCTTATCGGGGAAACCGGGGAACGTAAAAAAGGATACGCATCGGCAGCGCTTGAAAAAATGATTGAATATGCCTTTGATACCCTCCACCTTCACCAGTTGTTTTGTAACATTAGGGAAGACAATGATGCAAGCCTGAAACTATTCGAAAGTAAAGGGTTTATTAAAACAGGTGAAAAAAAAGACTGGCTGAAAACCAAAGAAGGATATAAAAATGTATTCTTCATGCAGGTAATCAATAAAAAAGACATCATATTTTAGTTCATTAGTGTCCGGACAAATTAAAAAATTGCCACAGTCTTGCATGCCATAGCGTAACAGCAAACAAACCCGCCTTCCATAGCGTAACAGAAGCAGGATGAAGTCTTTGCGGCAATGTATCTATAAAAACAAACCCTGTTAAAACAACAATCTTGAAATATGCACTATCCTTTGACTTACATGCAAACAATAATAATATATCCGTTCGGCTCTGAAAGAATAATACGAGAATATCTGTTCTAAAATATTGAAAAACTGATATTTAAATTCAGTAACCATATCTTGTTGATGAATTGTTAATAACTTTATTCAGATAAGCCCTATATTTGGCTGATTCATAATGAAATATTTTTATTATATTTATTATATCTTTACACACAACAACCTAACCATCTAACCTGAAGTGGATGAACAATAAAAAGGCTGCATTGAAGATAATCTTGTATTTCATCATCTGTTCGGTATTCATACCGTTTCAAATAGTTTACTCCCAAAATGATGAAGCCATTCAAACGCTTCTGAACAAATCTGATATATCAAAAATCGAAAAGGCCAACGAGTACAAAAGCCAGGGGGACGCACTTATTGAAGAAGCCAACCAGCTTTATATGGAAACATTTTCGGTGCAGGCAGACATACAGCTCGATCAAAAAGCTATTGAAAAGAAGGTAGGCCAGCTTGAGGCCAAAGCCCAGCAGAAACAATTTGAAGCGCTTGAGCTTTACAGGAAATGCAACGAAACCAAGTATGGCATTTATAAAAAGTATATTGAACAGTTCTGGTCTGATTTTTCAGGTGATGAAAATCAATATGTCAACGCGAAATTAATTGAAGAACAGTCGAACGATTATTTTTACCAGGCTACGGCCACCCGCAATGAGGCCGGTAAACTCAAAGACAGGAAAGAGAAAATTCAAAAGCTCAACGATGCCAACGATCTTGATATGCGTGCGCTTGAAAAACAGATCACAGCCCTTGGTATCTATTATACCCTTGAAACAATTCCTGAAACTACATCCACCGTTCAACCTGTAACCCCTGTTTACCAGGAACAAACACAGTCACAACAACCTGTATACACGCAACCGGAAAGCACTTATACCCCTGACGCACAAACACCCGCTTATACCTCACCGGTGCAAAAACCCACAACCTCCGGTGCGGAAGTCAACCAGGAAATAATTG
This sequence comes from Bacteroidales bacterium, assembly GCA_016936215.1. Lineage (GTDB taxonomy): Bacteria > Bacteroidota > Bacteroidia > Bacteroidales > UBA10428 > JAFGPL01. The sequence goes on along the minus strand of JAFGPL010000331.1, from coordinate 4,751 downwards.
AAATGTACAGGCAATACCTTGCAGATTCACTTGGCACAGACCCTTCAACGCTAACGCCGGAACAATTACAGAGAATCACTTCGTTTAATGCCGACCAGATTTTAAATATATGGTACAGTTATGCCTATGGACAGCCCTATTCACCCGAATATGAAGAACAACTACTTGCAGAAGAACAGACAGATACTGCAGCCCCTCCTCCTGTAGAAGACCTTTCTGCCGAGCAGTACCAGGATTATGAAGATATGACGGTTCAGGAACAGGCCACACAGGCACAACAGGCTGCAGAAACCGAGCTGAAACTTATTGAAATTCACGAGGGAGAGGAAGAAAAACTGACGATGCTGCCGGCTGACGAAAATGTAATCTACAGGGTACAGCTTGCCGCAAACAAAGCAGAGCTTACACAACGGGCACTGCAGAGAATTTATTACGGCAACAAACAGGTAGAAATGATCATGGAAGACGGATGGTTTAAATATTCTATCGGGGATTTTGATGACTATAAATCAGCCGACAAATTCAGGTCACAATGCGGGGTAAAAAATGCCTTTATTGTTGCCTACCGCAAGGGTACCAGGTTCAGCACACCATCTCCGGCCGAAGAAATGGCGATGCAGCAGCCTGCTGAATATGCAGTTGCTCCCGGTGCTGAAGGATTAACCTTCAGGGTGCAGATAGCGGCAAGTCATACCACGCTAAACAAAGAACAGATTGCAAGAATATACCCAGGCCCCTACCCTGTTGAACAGGTTGAGGAAGACGGGTGGTATAAATACCAGGTAACGGGAGTACGGCTTTTTTCAGATGCCCTTAAAATAATCAGGGACATTAAAGTAAGGGGCGCTTTTATTTCCGCATATAACAATTATGAAAAGATGAACCTGCTCGAAGCTGTAAAAATATCGAAAAAAATAGAGAAAGAAATTCAAACCTACGGCAGAAGAGGAAAGGTAAACGATATTGAATATTATGTGCAGGTTGCTGCCTCGCAATATCCTTTGCGCCCTGCCGAACTGTCCCGGATATACCCGGGAAATTATAAGACAGCGCTTATTTATGAGGAAGGATGGTATAAATACCGCATTAAGGCAGGACAGTCTTATGAAGAAGCTGAAAGTATTAAAAACAGCACCGGGGTGCCGAAAGCATTCATTGTTGCTTATGACCGGGCTGTTAAAATTCCTTTATTCCAGGCACGTGAAAAAACAAAACTTAATAATTAACTAAATAGAATGGCTATGAAATTGAAAGATTATCCAACCCTGAAATTAAGTCTGTTAACAGCAATAGCTGTTGCCCTGATTTTCTCATCCTGCATATCACAGAATAAGGTAAAACTGCTGCAGGAAAGCGCAAAGGTTCCGACCGAACAGTTCGAGAACCCTAAGAATACAACCTACAGGATACAGGTAGGCGACCACCTGTATATCAAAATTTACAGCGTTGACCCGAAAACCAGTAAATTTTTCCAGACCGATTTCCCAAACCTTATGAACCCTACCTATCTCTATCTTAACAGTTATTCGGTTGACGAATTCGGTTTCATCAACTTTTCTTTTGTTGAAAAAATGTATGTTAAGGGCCTTACTGTTGCAGAAGTTAAAGACCTCATCCAAAAAACCCTGAATGAATACTTCAAAGAAGCAACAGTGGTTGTAAAACTGGTCAATTTCGAGGTTACAGTGCTTGGCGAAGTCAACAATCCCGGCAGCTTCACGGTATACCGCGACCAGGTAAACCTGTTCCAGGCGCTGGGCCTTGCAGGCGGAGTTAAAGACTTTGCCAATGTAAAGAAAGTAAGGCTGGTTAGACAGAACCAGACCGGTTCGAACATGTACATGCTCGACCTTACAAGCAACAAAGTGCTTGAATCACCCTATTTTTACCTGATGCCAAACGATGTGGTATACGTTGAGCCAATGAACAGTAAATCTACTGCTTATACAACATTCCCTTACAATACGCTGTTTATGGCCATGACAACATTAATTTTGGGTGCAAATATTTATTTCACGCATTTTAACGATTAACATTTTGTAACTTTACCTGCCTTATACATGGTTGGAATAATTCAAAGCAGTATTACATGGAAGATAAATACCCTTACCTTGAAGAAGAGGAATCTATTGATATCAGGGCATTCATCATCAGGAACCTCAGGTACTGGTACCTGTATGTATTCTTCCTTTTTATTGCTTTTTTCATAGCCATTTTAGTTAATAAATTTTCAACCCCTGTTTATAAGGTCAGCGCCTGGGTGCTTATAAGGGACGAGGAAAACCCGCTCGACCCTCAAAGTTTTGTTGGGACTTCACTTTATGGCAATCCTTATAAACTTCAGAATGAGATAGGTATTCTCAAATCGAAGGAACTTACGCGCAGGGCATTGCAAAAGCTCGATTTTGAAATCTCGTATTTTCGTGATGAGAAGTTTATTTCAAAAGAGAGTTATAAAAACACCCCGTTTGTTGTGGAGCCCGATTCCCTCCTCGAACAACCGGTCGGGGTTAGGTTTACTGTCATTTTCCTTAACGATTCAATGCTGTCGGTAAGCGCCGATGCCGATGATGTGCTTTTACACCACTTTAAAAGAAACACCGATACCCGGCTGCTAAGCCATTTTGAGTTCTCAGATACCGTTAAATTTGGCGAAGTAACAGGTAACAATTTTTGCCGGTTCAGGATGTTGCCGAATTTCAACCTGCTAAAAGAAGGTGTTGAACATCAGAAATATTCATTTCAGTTTAACAGCCTTGGCCAGTTAATCTCCAAATACCGTAGTTTCGACATCGAGTCATCAAAGAACTCATCAATTCTGGTATTATCTATAAAAAGCAACAATGCAGAAAAAGCAGTGGCCTTTCTCAACAACCTCACCGAAATATACCTGGTAAAAGGTATAGAACGCGATAACAAAATTGCCGAAAATACCATAGATTTTATTGACAGCCAGTTAAAAGACATTTCAGACTCCCTGCGCACATCAGAAGACCGGCTTCAGCAGTTCAAAACGTCAAAACAGCTTATGAACCTTGATTACCAAGCAAAGCAGGTGTTTGAAAAATTTGAGGACCTGCAGGCGAGAAAAGCCGATCTTATTGTAAAATCAAAATATTACCAGTACCTCAAAGATTACCTGCTGCAAAACGATGATATAAACGACCTGATTGCCCCTTCATCACTCGACATCAACGATCCGCTGCTGAACAGCCTTATCATGGAATTGTCGCAGCAATATGCCGAACGTGCAGAATATGCCTTTAACTCGATTAAAGATAATCCTGCCATTATTTCCCTTGAGTCAAAAATTAATGATACCAAAGCGAACCTGCTTGAAAACATCGAAAACATTATAAATACAAGCAATATCTCGCTTTCCGAGATTGATGCACGCATTAGTGAATTTGAAGGAAGAATGAGCAAACTGCCCAAAGAACAACGGGAACTGCTTGGATATGAGCGCAAATTCAACCTTAACGATGCCTTGTACACATTCCTGCTGACCAAACGCAGCGAGATGCAGATTTCAAAAGCATCCAACCTCCCTTCGAATGAAGTTCTTGATAAAGCTGCCATTGAAGACAGTGTGGCAGTGCACCCGAATAAAAAGCTGAACTATATATTAGCCCTTCTGCTCGGTATATTTGTGCCCGCTGTGCTGTTATATATCAAAGACCTTTTCAGGGACAAAATCGCGGATAAGACCGATATTGAAAAAATCACCAGGTTACCGGTAATTGGTCAGATTATTCACAACAAACACCGTGTAAACAATGTGGTGCATGAGTTTCCGAAATCACTGGTGGCCGAATCGTTCAGATCGCTGAGGACCAATTTTCAATTTCTGGGAGACACCCGGGAAAATGTTGTTCTTGTTACCTCCATCGTAACCGGTGAAGGAAAAAGTTATGTAGCCATAAACCTTGCAGCTGTTTTCTCCCAGGCCGGCAAAAAAGTTATTCTCCTGGATTTCGACCTGCGCAAGTCAAAGCTTGGGAGGTACCTTAAAATTGAGAATAATGAAGGGTTGAGCACCTACCTGAGCGGGAGGTCAAAACCTGAAGACCTTATCATTCCTTCCGGCATAGAAAACCTTGATGTTGTGCTCGCGGGACCTGTACCGCCAAACCCTACCGAACTCCTCTCCTCTCAAAGAACTGTTGAACTGATATCCTCTTTGAAAAAGAAATACGATTATGTAATTATAGACTCCCCGCCAGTCGGCATGGTATCCGATGCCCTGCTGCTGATAAAGAATTCAAATGTTAATATTTTCGTCATCAGGCACGGGTTCACACCCAAATCGCTGTTATCGTCCATAATCCGTGACCTTGAGAAGAGAAACCTCAACAACCTCAACCTTGTGGTCAACGATGTGAAGATATCCCGCAACGGCTATGGATACGGCTATGGGTATGGTTACGGGTATGGCTATGGATATGGATATGGCTATGGGCACTCAGATGCCAAAAAACCATTCGGGAAAAAAATAGCTGAACTTTTTAATAAAAACTAGTGTTGTGTCAATCACATACTGTCTTCGACTCTGGTGCTAATAACACGATAGGGGATAGCCTTCGGCTCCCCGCCTGCCAAATCCGCCTGAGACGGAGGCGGGCAAACACTCAGGCTGACAAAAGTGTCAACTAATTATTAAATAGTGTCTCTAAGAAAACTCTTGTTATTCAGAAGTGGCTTCTAAGAAAGCGTCAAGAACAAGGCATGCAAGTCTTGAAAGTCAGGAGTTT
>JAFGPL010000040.1 GCA_016936215.1 Bacteroidales bacterium | reverse complement strand
GAAGAATAACAAGTCATCGTATTAAATTGGTAGTCACTATTCTTTCCTGCACCCGGGTTTTCGTAATAATCATCGGCGCCATTATACCTTACGCCGTACCAATAATAGGTACTGTCAACTTTCAGCACACCACCGCCTTGTGTATAGATCGGGTTCCCGTCCGTATCATGCCAAAAGACATCGTTTTGTATTACCTGGCCGATGGTATTTAAATGATATGCCACCATCAAAACGGCAAGTAAAAGATAAGTTTTTATTGTTCTTAAATGTTTCATTCGTTTAAAATTTTTAACCATTTGATAATAAATTGTATAAAAATTTGAGAACGGATGTAACCGCTCCGCTCTCACATGAACATTTTTAATCATGCTTGTTTTTGAAATTTTTGATTAAAAAAGTTCATGTTCGTTTCATAATAATATAGATTTATGATAAAATCACTAATTTTTCCTTTATCATTTTGTTATGAATTTTTGCACCTATGTGTGTCTGGTCCAATTCTAAAGCCTTGTTTAATGCTACTTCAGCTTTGTTAAAATCTTTCAATCCGAGGTAACCCAACCCCATTAAATAATGACAATGTATTTTATTCCTTTTATCAAGATTTTCTTCCCAAATGGTTAAGTTAGGCAGCGATACGGCAAAATAATCAATTGTAACCTTATCGTTGATATGTGTTTCACCGTATTTTATCAGTTTTTCAAACTTACCGACAGCTTCTTTTGAGTTTCCTAATTTTATCATGGATAGGCCTTGATATAATATTTTATCAGGTTGCTGATCATTATAAAACATAGCTGTCGAAGGTTCGTATGCGCCTTCTGATGCTTTCTGCCACATTAATTTAGCTCCTTTATTATCACCCATTTTTTCGAGAGAAATGCCCATCCAGTAGTAAATATCGTTTTCCCGGGCACCAAAAAGTTTACCCTCTCCCAGATTAAATGGATAATCCATAGCTTGTTGTAAATAATCGAACGCATCCTGATAGGCTTCATTCCTGATTGACTTTTTTGCCAGTTCAACCAGGCAAATAACATACTGACCGGTAACTTTTCCTTCACCGCCTTCCCAGGGGTTAAACTTTCGTTGTTTTAATAATTCGTATGCTTTTTTATGTTCACCGAGAATATTATACAAGGCAATTCGTTCTAAATAAACATCATCCCTTTGTTCAACAAGGTCTATATTGTTTTCCATTAGTTCCAGCCTGGCATCTGCACTTTTGTTCATGCGTTTATGTAATTGGTCCAATTCCATAAAGATCCTGGCATCTTTGGTATTTAATGAGAAAGCTTTTTCCAGATGTTCCAGCGCTTTTTGTTCTTCTCCAAGTTTATTGAAATAGCCAAGTGCCAGATTTCTATATGCAGTAGGGAATTGAGAATCAATTTTTATTGAATTTTCCCAACAGGAAATGGCATCCTGATATTGTTTGGCATGATACCAATAATTACCCAGGTAGTAATATGCTTTTGCATCGGAATTATTATGCTGAATGGCTTCCTGTAATGCAATTGTGGATTCTATCTGGTTTGGGAAACAATAGGATGGATCTGCATTGGCAGCTTCCTGGTAGTATTTTATTGCCTCTTCCTTTTTGTTTAAGCCGGATAAGAACCACCCAATATAATACAGCGCCATCGGATAATTGGATTTGGACTGTTGCAAACCTAATTCCAACAGTTCAATGCCTTCTTCATAAAACCCGGCGGCAGCATAATCCAGGGCATATTCTATGTAGTTATGAATATTGTTACGTATAAGACAGGTCAATTCCTTTTTGCTTTTTTCAGAACCTGTAATCAGAAAATTCTCATATAAAATACCAAAATTAAATGCATCACCCGAAAGGGATTCAACTGCCAATTGTAAAGCATCTGTGTTTTTGTCCAGTTTTCTCAATATAATTGTTTTCAGATGTAAAGCTTTTTGATCATTGATATTTCTTGACAGTGCTTTGTTGACATGTTCCAGTGCAGAAGGCCAGTTTTTGTTTATACAATCAATCTGGGCAACAGAGAAATAGGCAGGGTTTTGCCATCCGGCATTCCATGCAGACTTGCAGAAGTAATTATATGCCTCATCATTTCTTCCCTGGTATTTTAAACACAAACCCAGGTTGTACAACGGCTCACCGTCATAAGGGTTTGGATTTCTTTCTGTAATGGTGCTTACAGCTTGTCTTAAATATTTTTCGGCTTCTTTAAAATTTGACCTTTTTAAAAACCAAAGCCCCATTGCATTGTTGCATCGGATGTCCTGAGGATCTCTGCGCAATGCTTCCATGTAATAATCTACGGGATTATAGGTAGCATGTCTGTATTGTTCAATGTGTTGGCCGGTAAGGAATAATTGTTCATTAAATTTGATATCGGCAGGTATTGATGCTGGCTTTGCCGGTTCGGGAATATCACTTTTATTGGGCCCTTCCCATTGCCATGAAACCAGTTCTATATTGTTTTTGTCAGATACAATTACTTTTAATGATTCAACCGAAATGCCGCTGGATAATTCATGTGTTTTGCAAAAAGAATTGCAGGGAGAAGCATCATATTTTTCATTGAATAATATGTTTTCCCCACTCATCAATGTTACCTGGCAATCAGGATAAATACCGGTTGTATAAGTTTTTACTGTTAGCAAACTTCCATCTGCTTCCATATTAACCATGGCGTTTTTCGTAGCGTTTTTCACTACTCCCAAATCCCTGTATGGCATAAAATACTGAACAAATTCCCGCTGTTCATTGGGCATAATCCAGGAAAAATCAGGCTGGTTATCTGTATACACACCGCACATCAATTCTATATACGGGCCATCTTCATCGGTAAGGTTTCGGTCCCATGCCTGGCCGAAATCACCATTTCCCCATGTCCATTGTTTTTTCCCGGGTGATACATGGTGATTCGCAACATGAAGAATTCCACCTTTGGTGTCATTTTCATATCCGCCCACAAAATCATATTTAGAAGCAACTGCCATATAAGAGGTAGGTACCGGAAGATTTTTATATCGTGAAATGTCAATGCCAGGTGAATAGTCCACCTTATAATAGGTACCTAATGCAATAGGAAACTCTGAGACATCTCTTTTACCATGATCGTATACTGCGTGAACATCGGGAGGAAAGACCGACTGATAGTGATCATTTACTTTTACTGCAGGATTTGCCCACCACATAAATGTTTGGGGGAATGGCGTCTTGTTATATAGCTTCACCTTGATTTCCAGGTATGACTTTTCCGGATATAGGGTAAAACCTGCCATTCCCTTTGTACGAAACATCCTTTCCATATCGCTGCACCAAACCGTGGCGCTACCATCTTCATTTTCTTCAAGGGAAAAGTCAACAGGGTCAAACGTAGTCGGGCGGTGATGTTGCGGCCAGTTAAATTCAATACCTCCTGAAATCCAGGGGCCTGTGAGTCCAACAAGCGCGGGTTTTATTACCTGGTTATAATAAATAAAATGTCTTTGCTTGGTTTTATCGAAAGCCATTTGCACCCTGCCGCCTATTTCAGGGAGGATCATGATTTTGACAAAATCATTTTCAAGGTAAACAGCGTTATATGCCTTATTTATTTTTTCGTCGTTTATTTTCTCAATAACAGGGTAGGGATATACAGCGCCACTGCTTCCCTGGTATACTCTTTTTTCAACGAAAACAGGGTTTTTTTCGGGTTCCCCGATTGTATAAGTGGGGATTATTATTCTTTCTTGCCAAATATGTACTTTCTTCATTATTGTTCTCTTAGTAAAGTTTCTTCAATTTCTTCCAGTGTTTTATTTTTTGTTTCAGGAAGTTTTCTAAAAATGAAAACAAATCCTGCCATGCAAATCACACTATAAACCCAAAAGGTGCCTGATGTATGAAGTATTTTATTTAGAAATGGAAATGTTAATACCAGAAGTGAAGACGAAATCCAGAGGGAAAGGACAGATATTGACATCGCCACACCCCTGATTTTATTTGGAAAAATCTCTGACAAGACCACCCATGTTACCGGTGCCAACGACATGGCATAAATGGCTATAGCCATAATAATAAGTAACAAACTAGGCCATCCGTTAAAGTTTATAAAATAAAATCCACCCAATATGAGATAAGTTATGGTCAGGCCACCTGAACCAATGAGTAATAATTTTTTTCTGCCCAGCTTATCAACAAACCGCATGGCAACAATTGTAAAGATAAGATTTACACTTCCCGTTAACACGATATTAAAAAACATGTCGTTTATAGAGTACCCGGCAGATTGAAAAACTTCCTGGGCGTAATTGAATATGATGTTAATTCCACACCATTGTTGGAAAGAAGCAAGGACAATACCTATAGTAAGCAGGGACAAAAATTTTTTATTCATGAAATGTTCTTTCGATAACTTTATGTTATCTAATGAAAGCGTTTTTCGAATACTGACCAAAGCATTCCCTGCATAATTCTCGCCACCTATCTTTTTTAAAATTTTTGTTCCCATCTCATCCTTACCCACTTTAATCAAGAACCTTGGGCTTTCGGGAACGAAAAACATAAATATAAAAAACAGGAATGCAGGGACTAACTCTGCCCAGAACATCCATCTCCAACCGTGCTGTCCGTTCCAACTCAGCAATATTTCATTATTTGACGATAAATCAGGAATTTTTTCAGCGATGAACATGTTGGTGATTTGTGCAGCTAAAATACCAACGACAATGGTTAGTTGATTGATGGAAACAAACATGCCCCTTATTTTGGCCGGAGTTACTTCTGCAATATACATGGGTGAGATTGTTGATGCTATCCCTATCCCAACTCCTCCAATAATCCTGTAAAGCATAAAATTTGAAAAGTTCATGGCTGTGCCGGTTCCATAGGCCGATATGGTAAACAGAATAGATGCAACTATTAACAATTTTTTTCTTCCGTATTTATCAGAAAAAGCGCCCGAGAATACTGCGCCGCCAATGCATCCTACCAGCGCGCTACTCATAGCCCAGCCTTGCAGTCCTGCGCTTTCGGAAATTCCAAAATACAATTCGTAAAAGGGTTTTGCCCCTCCGATTACTACCCAGTCGTATCCAAAAAGAAACCCTCCTAAAGCTGCCACTAAGCTTATTGATAATAAAAAAGTGTAATTGTATGCCTTCATATTTATGATTATGGATGTGAAAGTAGATGAAATAAAAGTTTCAAAATATGGATATTTTTTTTGAATGAATGGATTATTGTATGATTAATTCTGTTTTATCAAGATTAAAAATAGTAAAAAGTGGCTGTGTAAAAAGTCAATTATTTTGAAACCGTTATTGCGAAAGAAGTGAAACCTGTCTGACTATCCAGGCAGGCAATCTCCTCTTATTCAGGAGATTGATTTGGTCGCGCCTCCCTTGCATTGCCGTTACTTAATGACTTTTTACACAACCTCTTTGCTTTTATACTGCATAAACTCATTTTTATTTTTTTAGCAACCTGGGCCCGTAATAAAATAAATCTGGGTTAAACGTAATTTTCCATTTAATAATTATTCCTTGATTATAGATATTGTTTTTATAGCTGAATCCATAATCAATTTCATATAATACATTCCGGGTTTCAAACCATTAACTGTTATAACTTTTTCAAAACCACCCTTTTCAATCATGCCCATAAAGCAGGAAGCCATTAATTGCCCCGTGTTGTTGTAGATGTAAACCATGACTTTGCTATTCATTTCTAAAACACCTTTAATATGGAAATAATCACCATTTACCGGATTAGGATATGCCATTGTTTCATAATTTTTATGAATTTTACTGGTAATATCAACGCTAACGGCCTGTACAGTAACATCGAATGTTTGGGTGCTTTCGGCCCCACAACTGTTTGTATAGGTTGCAACATAGCTACCGGCCTGGTTGATTTGGATATTAGAAATGGTTACTTCCCTTGTGGATGCGCTGAAATTGTTCGGGCCGCTCCAGCTCCAGGAACTGTCCGATGCCGACTGGGGGCTGAACATGACAGTTTGGCCGGCATCAACTACAACCGATGAGGCTTCGCTCCGGCTCCCACCGCCTATCTGCACATATGGGGTAATCCTGGTAGGGGTACAGGGGTCACCACTGTATTCGAAACAACCTAAATCCGGGCTCAATCCAATATATGGTTTACCAATGTCTTGTCCTTTGTCTATTAAATCGCTACCTGAAACAAGTTTCATGAAATCAATGTCTGGCAAACTACCGTCTGATTGACGGGAAGTGGTTAAAAGACTTTGTTCAAGGCTTTCAAAATCGGAGCTGGTCACAGAAACGCCAAGCGTGAAATAATTGTATGAAACATCACTCGCGCTTTGACTCAGGTTTGCAACCTCTGTGCCCCTGGCATCATAACCAAGGTTGTTGCGCATTTTATGGTCATAACCGTCAGTATCAGTTGCGGTATTGCTTGAACTGTTATAAGTTGCGCAGAGCATATTGTAATTGGTGCCATTATAATAAGCAGAGTTGTTATACCAGTCAATTCCGCCCAAATGATGGTTCGCGTAAAACCCGTTGGCTTTATTTCTTACAGCAAGACAAAACTGTACAAGGTGCCTTGGGATTATGGCGGGAGGATCTACCGGATTGTTAATTCCATAACCGCCGGCTTTAAACCCATTGCCATTTGCCAGGCTTGAAAAAGAAGTTGAATAACCATTATAAAAAGCCCAACAGTTATCTATAATTACTTTTTCTTCAGCACCAATAAAATCAAACCCGTCGTCACTATTAAACCATGCCCTGCATCCCCTGAAAACATTCCCTGTTCCCCCGGTAGTTATATGACATCCAAACCCATCCGTGTTTTCTCCGCTTCCACCTTCAGAAACACTATCCCAATTGTTATAAGAATCGCAGTTTAACACTAAATTGTTTTTTGAATTGCCCACTATATATACCGCGGTAGCCATTCCATCGTGGACATTTAAACGCTCAAAAGTATTGTTGTCGGCATTGTTTACCCTGAAAACATAAGACACCGTGTGGCTGGTAATGGTGACTTGTGTCCCAATTATCTCAAGTCCCCTGAAATGACAATTATCTGCTGTTACATAAAATGCAACTACCCTTAAGCCCGATGGCTTTACATTGGACATATCTATAACAGGTATTTCACCGGGGTAGGCAAAATAACTTATACCGTTTTTATTAATGACATGAACATAAGCAAAAGGACTGGAAGTTGATGCTATTTGAGAGTTGCTCATATGATAGGTTCCTCCGCGTATATAAACCACATCGCCATACGATGCTGCCTGCTGGGCCCTCATAATCGTTGCAAACGGTGAAGACTCGATGCCTGAATTGTCATCGTTCCCGCCGGGAGAAACATAATAATTTGTTGCAAAAACCTGGCATACACTTACTAACATTATGCCAAATGCAATGTGTATTCTATTCATAATAAAAAAATTGTGCTTTTTTAGCTTCTCTCCAATTCACAAAATATAATCCAATGTCGTTTAATTAAGCTTTGAGAAACTTTGAGACTTCGTGTCTTGGTGGCATAAAAAACCATAGCCACAAAGTCTCTAACCTGTCCGCCGCTTTGCTGTGGCAGGCGGGCCTGTCCGCCGCTTTAATATGGCAGGCGGAGGTACTAATGTTTCACAAAGCGAATAAGAATAGTAAGATCATTCTCTTAAATAAACGACATTGAAATATAATCTTTAAAGATAGTATGAGAAGTTTAAAAAACTTCTCATACTAAAATTATAATTTAATGATGTGTTTTGTAATATTTACATTTGTTCCTCTTATTCTGATAAGATATAAACCATTAGGTAAATCTGCCATGTTTACTTCGTAGCTTAGCCCGTTGTTTAAACTATTAGAGTATAATGTTTCTCCGGCCGCATTAAGTATCATTATATTAACAGTTTCAGTAAGTTCCTTGTTAAAAACAATGTTAAGCTCATCATTCACAGGAACAGGGTAACATATAATATCGAGGCCTTTTTCTTTATTACCAAGCATTGAGGTACTTTTTAAACCGTTACAGCTAACACTTGTTAAACTCGTCCCTGTTATTTTCATATAGTCAATATTAGGCAACCCGGAAGAATTGGTAGCCTCTAATCTAATCAGGTTATTCCCTGCTGACAGGTTCAGGGATTGCTGTGAGGTTTCACTCCACGTGTCCCAGTTACCCGTAGAAGGCATGCTGAAAGAAGAAACCGCTACAGAACCATTCACCTTGATTTGGGTCGTTCTGGCGGTACTTCCGCCATTGGAAAATCTCCATACTACCTGGCAACTTTGAGCAAATGGCACATTTACAGACCATGTGACACCATTGCCGGCGGCATTGTTAGTATTGGCAAAACCTGTTCCTGTATAACCTGAGTGGTCGCTGTCAACAGTTCCATCCACACTGCAAAAGCCGGCTTCGTTTTCCTGGATGGTCAGGGTAACCGGGATTGAGGTACCTTCAACAATGCTGAATTCTGTAAGGCTTACCCATGAACCGGTATAGCCGGAAGCTCCTGTTACAGTTATCCTTGCATATCGGGCGGTTTGCGCGGGAAAATCGTCGGATATCGGCTGGCTTGAACTGGTGTTTGAGCTCCGGTTTACGGTATAAGGACTTGTGAAACCGGTGTTGTCATCCAACTCGATGGTATATTGGTAGGCCCTGTCCAGGTATGTCCAAACCCTGGTGCCGGTGATAGATTTGTTTGCACCATAATCAACAATAACCCATTCCGGGTAGGTTTCAGCAGACCAGCGCGAATCATCACCATTGTTTCCGTCTAAGATATTGGAAGCCGGGTTGCCGCTTTGTTCTGAACTGTAACTATGGATAACGGGGTAAAAGGTGCCGCCACCTGAAACGGTGATATTGTAAGTCACGCTGCTTTCGGCGCCACAACTGTTTGTAAAGGTTGCAACGTAATTTCCGGCCTGGTTAGTTTGGATATTGGTAATGGTTACCTCCCTTGAGGATGCGCTGAAATTATTCGGGCCGCTCCAGCTCCAGGAACCACCAGAAACAGGCTGGGGACCGAATTTGATGGTCTGTCCGATATCAAGGGTGGCTGATGAAGCACCGCTCCAGCTTCCCCCATCTATCTGCAAATATGGGGTAATTGCGGTTGGGGTACAGGGATTACTGTTATCGGAAATCAGGCTGAAGTCATCCAGGTTTACCCAGTTTCCTCCATTTGCATTAGAATATACACCCACTTCAATTGACCCATTGGTCACATTGATGTTTGAGATGCTGATTTCAGTCCAGGAGCCTATTGAATGATTAATTGAATAAGACTTTTCACTGCCCCCAAAGCCTTTTACATAGACACGAGCTGCTGGCTGACCACCGCTGCTTTTTACCCAGGCTTTAAATGTGTAAGATCCATTTGGCAGTGAAATGTTTTGAAACATACTGGCCTCATAAGCACCAGAACTATATTGCTCCATACAAAAGCGTCCGGGGAAATGACTGTTTTGCAGATTTCCGTTGGGGTTGCTGCCACTGCCTACCCAGTTCGTCCATCCGGTCATGTCGCTTACATCAATCCTGTCGGCTTCAAAGTTTGGGTTCAGAATGTAATTGTTTCCGCTACCAACAGACCATGTCCCTGCAGATGCGTTTATATTCCATTGACTAAGTGAATGAAAGATTGGTGTTGTACCGTTGAAGGAAATGGGGCACCATTGATTGTAACCAACCCCGTTTCCGGCAAAGTCGGCCCAGCGATCACCGCCAAATATGACAAAAGACCCGGAAGAGCCGTTCACCGTCACTGCCAGGCCGCTCTGTGTCACATGCGAGTAATCTTTCTCTGTATTTTGTATCACAAACTCAGTAGAATAAGGGCCCCAAATGTTTGTTGCAGTTATGCAATACGTCTGGGAAGTATTCCAGCCATGAAGGTCTGACGAAATAAAATAATAGGTGCCATTGTGCTTGAACAATACATTCCCTTCACGTCCTGAGGACGCTCTGTGAATTCGTGTTGCCGGTTCTACATATAAATAATCAGAAGGACGTAGCCGCGCAATATACTGGTTATTCCTACCTTCCACGTTGCAGAAAGCCAGATAAGCCTGTCCATCGTCATCGGTAAATACCGATTGGTCGCCGGTCATGTCGTTGACAACGTTCGTGATCACCGATTGAGTAGCTGCCAGGGTGAAACGGCCTGTGGGTGTACTGCTGGTGCCAAAGGAGAGACCGGGGTACATTTGGGCAATCAACACATATTTACGGGTATTGGCGTTATATGCGCAACCAATGCGACCTACCCAGCCGGCTTGTAAACCATCAGCAGGAGTCATCACGTCCCCCTCATACTTCCAATTAGCCAGGTCAGTTGAAGAATAACAAGTGATGGCTTCAAAGTAAGTATCTCCGTTTTTTCCGGAGTATGGATTGTTGTAATAGGTAATGGCGCCTCTGTACCTCGCACCATACCAATAGTATGTGTTGCCAACTTTCAACACCCCCCCGCCCTGAGAATAAATCGGGTTCCCTTCTGTATCATGCCAAAAGACATCATTTTGTATTACCTGGCCGACGGCACTTAAATGAACTGCTACTGAGAAAGCAGCAAGAAGAAGTAAAGTAATCATTGTTCTTAAATTTTTCATAGTGATTAGTGTTTATGTTAATAAATAATAAATTTAAAGTTAAGACAATGAGCATTTCAACTTATGGATGTTGATTCTGAATAAATGGATTATAATATGATTATATAAAAAGTTGTTATTGTAACAATATTTTCAATTTAGTCAGAATAACTCTTGAACCGGTTCTCCCTAAAGCATTGGGGAGCACAAACTGAGTTAAACTAAATACCAGGACTATTATAAACCACAAGCTAATGCTTGTATTCAGCGCGATAATGAAGTGGCGATAAGTTCATTGTTTTTTTAAATAAACGGGAAAAGTACAAAGGATCTTCCAAGCCCAAGGAAAAGCTGATTTCCTTAACACTCATATCCGTATAACTGAGATATTGACAAGCTCGCTGTATTTTAAGATGATTGAAATAGTGAATCGGAGAATAACCTGTTTTTTTCTTAAAGAGGGTGAAAAAGTGAGAATTGGAATAGTTAAAGTGGCTGGCAATTGCTTCCACTTTAAGGGGCTCGTCCAAATGTTCTTTCATGTATTTTATAGATAAAGTAACAATGTCCCCTGCAATTTTATCTTTTCCAATTTCTGTAATGAAGTTGCTGAAAACAAAAGATACTAATAATTGCCAAAGTGAGATATTGACATATTCTATATTTTCAATGCTATATCCGTCTTCCAGTACGTTTATTAAATTCTCGAATAAAAAAACGCGTTGCTCTTCAAATGAAATAAACCTGGCAGCGGTCATGCTATTTTTGGCAAACTTTTCGAATAAGTTTTTGGCCTGTGGACCAGTGAAGTGTACCCAATATATGCTCCAGGGATTATTTGGCATTGCATAATAATCATGAATTACTTCAGGTGGAATTATATAGTATGTATTGGGTTTTAATTCAATTCTGGTATCCATAACGTCAATAATGCCTTGGCCTTCCAGGCAATATATTAATATGTATTGTTTACTACCTTTTTTCCTCTCCATGAAATGAAATTTAGCGCGCGGAAAAAATCCAATATCTGTTGCGTATAGTTGACTGATCAGGTCCTTTTTCTTTATAGATGATATAATTTTTTTGGGGAGAATGATCATCCTTTGACCTATAAATCCGTCTTTTACCTGGATTCCAAATCTATTAGGACTATATTGTAAAACAAAGTTTTCCATGAGTACATTTCAATGTAACAAAATAAATCCTAATGAGGAATAATTCAAGCACGAATAAGACAAAATTGAATACATATCAGACAATTGTCCATAAGTTCAAAAATTATGTCCATTATCCCAACTAATGCTATTGGTAATTTTGTTTCGTGTTATTGTTCTAATTAAAATTGGTTCAGGATAGTTGGAATACTATAAATAATTAAAAATTGATAATTCCTGAATCTTCAATCAAAAGAATTGAAATATAAATAACAAACCTACTATAAACTATATGTAGAATTTATTAACCCTAAAAATGGATATGTATGAAACATCTTTTTAAGATTAAGTTTTACCTAAGTATTGTATTTGCCTTATCAATATTTAGCGAGAATTTTGCGCAAATGACAGTATCGGGTAAAATTACTTCGGCAGAGGATTCAGAACCTTTGCCAGGTGTAAATGTGGTTATAAAAGGAACCACTTCAGGTGCTATATCAGATTCAGAAGGTAATTATAGTTTAAATGTTCCTTCCCAGGAATCTGTCCTCATGTTTAGTTCAGTTGGTTTTATGTCGGAGGAAATTACAGTTGGAAACAAAAGTGTAATTGATATTTCTCTTACTCCGGAATTAACGGCGCTTTCAGAAGTAGTCGTGGTAGGTTATGGTACAACACTAAAAAAGAATGTAACCACCTCCATATCTAAGGTGGACCCAAAAGGCATTCCAAATGGCGCTATATCGGGTGCAAATGACCTGCTTTTCGGAAAAGCAGCCGGAGTGCAAGTAAGGCAATACAGCGCGCAACCGGGCGGAACGGTAGAATTATCTATCAGGGGCCGTGGAGCACCTTTGATCGTTGTAGATGGTATTATTGTCCCTGCAGATGCGCTTGAGGCCGGGATCAACCACTCTGAGATAAATAATGTTAAAAGAGGAAATTTAGGTGGTGTTAACCCGAATGACATTGAGTCAATCGAGATATTAAAAGACGCCAGCGCTGCAATATATGGTGTGAATGCTGGTAATGGGGTAATTTTAATAACTACCAAAAAAGGCAGGATTGGAAAAATTAATGTGAATTACAATGCTAACAGGTCCTGGCAGAGAAACCTGCCTTATCTTGAACCGCTTCAAGCGGACGAGCACATGAAACTATACAACA
Source organism: Bacteroidales bacterium (assembly GCA_016936215.1). Lineage (GTDB taxonomy): Bacteria > Bacteroidota > Bacteroidia > Bacteroidales > UBA10428 > JAFGPL01. The sequence goes on along the minus strand of JAFGPL010000040.1, from coordinate 8,746 downwards.
GGTTTCAGGAAGACAGGTACTTGTCTGAAAATGACATGCAACCATTTGGCCCAAATGCACCTTCAGGATTTGTTCCCCGTTTTTCTGAAAGCGACATAGCCAATAATACAACCAATACAGATTGGGTGGGTCTGATATTAAGAGATGGAAGTATCGATAATCACAATATTAATATAAGCGGTGGCTCGGAAAATATAAGGTATTATGTTTCAGGGGGATATTTCAATCAGATAGGTACAGTGGAAAATTCTGACATGAAGAAGTACACTGGATCTTTTGACATAGCGTTTGATATAAGCAAATTGTTTACTTTAAATGCCAAAGTGATCGGAAGCCGTTCTAATTTCAATAATTCCGTGGCAGGATGGCAAACCGGCGGAGCTGGGGCTAATGGTTTTACAGCGCTTCAGGCAGCTTTAGCCTATCCAACTTATTTACCCATAAGGGATCCCAATACCGGGCAATATACACAATTCCAGCTTATAGGTAACCCGGTGGCTCAACTGGATATCAAAGATCAATCTCTTAATAACACCCTGTTGGTAAACACTTCATTGGATATCAATATTATCCCCAATGTTTTGAAGGGAAAAATAGTTTACGGAAATAACCTTGAGGGATCCTTCAGGGACTTTTTTATCCCATCTACTACAAATTGGTTTGACGATTACAGGGCCAGGGCTTCCATACAGGAAAACAAGAGGCAAAGACAAACATTTGAGTCGTTTATGACATTCAATAAGGAAATTGCTGATGTTGTTACCATAAATGCGCTGGCCGGATACGGTGAATATATCGAAAACCGGTTCGATTTTGGTGTACAATCGTTCGATATGAATGATAAAATTAATACCACCAATATTGACGGCTCACCCTCAAATGGTTTCTCAAACAAGGATAGAAATAAACAACGGTCATATATATTCAGGGGGTCTTTTGATTTTTTGGATAGGTATCTTCTTTCAGCAGCATGGAGATATGATGGGTTTAGTCAGTTTTTTCCCGAGAGTAAATATGCTAGTTTTCCCAGTTTGTCAGCAGGATGGAAAATTTCAAACGAACCGTTTCTTAATATTGAGGCAATAGACCTTTTAAAACTGAGGGCAAGCTATGGTACAACCGGAAGAAATTTACCAAGCGGTGTTGCTTATGGTATTTACACGCCGGAAGGGCAGGTAATAAGTTTTAATGATGGAAATTCTAATTATGTAGCTTATGTATTGAGTCAGATTGATCATCCTGATCTGACTTGGGAAAAAACAATCATGCAGAATATTGGTATTGACATTGAATTGTTTAACAGTCGGATGTCGGGTAGTTTTGAATTATTCCGGGACGACGTAACCAATTTGTTAAGATATGGCAACCGGGCAGCCAATACTGAAGCATTGTCAGCTATTGCCAGACAACCGGTCAATGGTGGACACCAGGTAAGAACAGGTCTTGATGCTTTTGTTGAAGCAGATGTGATTAGAAACAATAATGTTACCTGGAATTTGCAGGTAAATGTATCTCACTACAAATACCGTTGGGAAGAGCGGTTTAAGGAAGATGATAAGTCAACATTTCTGAACGTGGACGACCCGGTTAGGGCTATTTACGCGTTTGAAACCAAGGGGATTTTACAGCTCGGGGAAGAAGCCCCTGAATATCAACCAGTCGCTGCGCAAGTTGCAGGGGCTCCCGTCTTTGTTGATCAAAACGGAGATAATGTTCTTGACTCTGCCGATGTATTGGTTTATGATCAAACACCAAAAATATCCATTGGAATTAACTCCATATTCAAATATAAAAACCTGGATCTTGGTATTTTCTTATATGGACAATTGGGTTCTTACAAACAAAACTATAGCCTGAACTGGGCCAATGCAAGTGGCATGCTTATTAGTAATCAAAGTGGTACTCAGGAGAGTTACAATGCATGGAGTACAGAAAACCCCGGTGGTGAATTGCCAGGATCAACCTATGACGAAGCTTTACTGGGAAATATTGGAAATACCATAGGTTGGGGATCAGATTATACAATTTCAAAAGCTGATTTTCTAAGAGTCCGTAATATTACGCTGGGCTACACAATCAGATCAAATCAATTAAAAAGATATATTTCTGATTTAAGGTTTTATGTAGATGTTCAGAATGCCTTTATTATTACGAAGTATAAGGGTGCGGATCCTGAAATTGAATCACCAGGAGTAAAAGGTGCTGCGGCACCATACCCAATGGTCAGGTCGTATTCACTAGGTTTAAGTGTTAACTTTTAAGACAACAACATTATGAAAAAGATACTATTAATTTTAGCGATTTTAAGTGCTATTATAACAGGATGTGAAAAGGGGTTGGAACCGGAAATTTACGGTTCATTAAGTCCGCTTACTTTTCCTGCCACGGAAAATGAATATGAGTTATACACGTTAGTAATATATGTGCCATTTTCCAGTAAATGGCCCTATGAGGATGGAGGTACCAAATATCATTTTTTTGGTCTGGAGGAAGGACATGTACAGTTAATAGATGCACCGACAGATATTATGGCAATTTTTACTGCATGGGGCGCCGGTTGGCAAAGAATTAGTGAGGGTAATTTTGAGCTTTTTGAGGGTCAGGGCAGAAACAGGTCGCATTTTGAAAAAATAAGATTTGTAACAAGAACTACAAAAATTATTGCCGATTTGGAAGCAGCTACCATATTTAAAGACGAAACTTTTAAGAAGCAATTAATCGGTGAAGCCAGAATGGCCAGGGGGTGGACAATGTATCGTCTGCTGCAAATGTTTGGTCCGGTACCTGTGATTACTGATCCGGAAAAAATTGGAGATCAGGAGGCCGAAGCTGATTTAACAACGCCTGCACGCGCTGATTATATAAGTACTATTGTTGCCGATCTGGAATATGCATCGGAAAATTTACCTGAGGCTCCCTCCGATTATGGCAGGTTTAACAAAGGATTGGCATTGACGGTTTTGATGAGGCTCTACCTGAATGAAAAAGATTTTACGAATGCAGAATCCGTAGGTAGGGATATTCAGGCATTGGGTTATTCTTTGGTAGATGATTACGCCAGCCTTTTCAGAGAGGCAACTGAAAGAAATACTGAAACCATATATGCAATTTCCTGTAATCCTGCATCACAGGGAAGAGGTCCCGATGGAAATTTTAATGCATACAGTTGGTACACTTTCCCTAATGACCATCCCGATTTCCCGGGGTGGGGCGGGCCTAGTGCTCCTTTTATGGCTTCATGGGAATTTTATTATTCCTTTGATACTGCGGATGAAAGAAGGGCACCATTGATAGATTCTTATGTAGCGAAGGATGGTACAACAATCAGGGACAGCTCAAATATGGAAGGCGCAATCATTAATAAGTATCCGCCTGAAGGCCCTAATGCCTATCAGGGAAATGATATCGTGCTGGCCCGGTATGCTGATGTTATGTTAATGCTGGCCGAGGCTATCAATGAAAATAATGATGGCCCTACACAGGAAGCAATTGCATTGGTTGATAGTGTTCGCTCAAGAGCCAATATCGGTCCATTACCAGCAGCAGAAACTTCTTCAAAAGATGCTTTTAATGATGCCATTTTAAGAGAAAGAGGTTGGGAACTTTACTTCGAGGGACAGAGGCTCTTTGACTTGCGCCGTCATGGAAAATGGCCATCAGCAGTATCTGCCGTGAAAGGTAAGGACCCTAGCCCATCATCCATCTATCCGATACCACAATATGCTTTGGATGACGGTGCAGAGCAAAATCCAGAAAATACAAATTAACCAAAGTTTTTTTAGTTAGTTTAAATTTAACCTTATGCCTGAAAATTGTTTTGATGACAACTAAGCAATTTTCAGGCATTAATTTTATTTTGGAGTTTATAATGTGCATTTCAAGAAATGTTTTTCCTCGTAATCACTATTAAACAATTTAATCATGGTTCTGTTATGAAATATTTGATCTTTTGTTTTAGTCTTTTCTTCATCTTCTCTAATTTCAACCTTCAAAGCCAATCAGGCGCAGATGAAATCCCAAATCATGGTCTCTGGCTGAGGCCTGAAATTATTCCTGCCCCAGCCAAAACAAACGATGTTGAAGATCCGGTTATTTGGTTGAACGGAAAATGGCACATAAACACCAACCCTGCAACAGGGTATTGGCATGAAAAAATAAACACCATTGATTGGAAAGAAGTAATCACACCTGCCTCAATTGAAAAACAGGGATTTAATGTTCCACGAGGCCATGAGTATGCTTATAAAAAGAGTATTTTAATTCCTGAAGACTTTAAAAACAAAAGGATCATTCTTCGCTTCGAAGGTGTAACAGGAACTGCAAGGGCATGGATAAACGGTAATTTCCTGAAGGAACACTATGGCGGCTTTACAATCTGGACTTGTGACATAACTGATTTTGTAACGCCCGGCCAGAAGGCATTGTTGACAGTTGGCATTGTTGATGAGAAGGTGGAGAATTCAACTTCATCCTTCAACCATGGAGGGATTATCAGAAATGTGAAAATAATGGCTGTACCACAAAATTATATTACGCGATTTAATATTGAAACCGATCTTGATGATAATTTCGAAAATGCTGTAATGAAGATCTGGGCCAGAGTTTACTTAAATACAGACAAAGAAACTAAGGTAAAATTGATCCTAAAGGATCCTGCGGGAAATAATGTTGACCTTCAAGATAATGAAATCAGCTATACTAAAGAAATACCGGAAAAAATAAAATCTTTTAAGGTTAATAACCCCATAAAATGGGACGCTGAGCACCCAAATCTTTATACCTTAAGCCTGGAACTTATCATGAATGATGAAGTAGTTGAAGTACTGACTAAAAAAGTTGGCTTTAGGGAAGTTGAAATTCAAGGTAAAAAAATGCTTGTAAACGGAAAAGAAGTGAAACTCCGTGGAGCCGGACGTTTCGATAGCGATCCGAAATACGGGAAATACCTTTCGGATGAAAAGGCAAGGGAAGAAGTGAAATTATTAAAAGAGGCTAACCTCAACTTTGTACGACCTTCCTGCTATCCCGCCACCAATGCTTATCTCGATGCATGCGACAGCCTTGGATTGTATGTTCAGGTAGAAAATTCGGTTACTTTTACCCGCGGCACCCAGAAAGATACTGCGTATACCGCATTATTCATGAACCAAATGGCTGAAATGATAGAGGAAGTGCGGAGTCACCCCAGTATCATTATTTATGAATTGGCCAATGAGACCTACTACGGTATAAACATTGCCAAAACGTATGAATATGCCAGGGCAGAAGACCCTACCCGCCCGGTAATCTACAGTTGGTCGCAGAGTGTGTCCCCGGGAGTAGATTGGCCGTATGATATCTTTAGTTATCACTATCCGGATTGGGATGCGGATTTAGGCTCACCGGGAGTTGCTGTTTTTAACAGCGACCCGGTGCGGCCTTTACCGGAAGGAATGCCTGTGCTGCATGACGAGTTTGCCCACGGCTCCTCTTATTATCAGCAATCCCTGGCCCGTGACCCGGGGATGAGAAATTTTTGGGGAGAAAGTATAAAAATATTCTGGGAAAGAATGTTTACAACGGACGGGTGCCTGGGTGGCGCTATGTGGGCTATCATTGATGACAACGCATTCGGGTCATGGGCATTCGAGTGGGGCGCCATTGATCTTTGGAGGCGCAAGCGACCGGAGTATTGGCATATGAAGAAGGCATATTCACCAATCAGGATTCAGGAAAAAGTATTTGAAAACCCCGGAGTTGGAAATTCACTAACTATACCAATAAAAAACTGGTATGATCATACCAACCTGAAAGAACTGGAAATCAAATGGAAAGTGAACAATGATTCAGGAGTGCTCAAAGGACCGGATATCCGGCAACATGCCGAAGGATATCTGGAAATACCTTACACAAATTGGGAGGAAAATGATCACCTGGAACTTAAATTCAGCGACCAGTACAGCCGGTTAATTGATCAATACCTGTTTAAAATCTCACCTCAAAAAGTTTCATTCCAAGCTCCTGTCGGCCCAGAGCCAAAAATTAAAGAAAATAAAGTTGATATAACCATTAGTGGCAAAGACTTTGAAATTGTATTTGATAAAAAGACCGGTTTGATCAAAAGAGGAATATTTAATGATCAACTCCTTATCAAAGGGGGACCGTACTTTCACCTGACAGGTGGCGAAAAAACGGGTAAGTGGATTTTAAAAGACATTAATATCCTGAAAGAAATAAATGAAGCAGTTGTGAAAATTTCTGGTTTTAATGAGCTTGTAGAAATAAACTTTGAAGTAAGAATTGATGGTGCGGGTTTAATTACAACAAACTATGAACTTCCCCGGTTTGGTGCTGATGCTCCCGAACCCCGAAAAAAACCATGGAACGACCAGGATGCCGGAGGATTTCAGGAAGTTGGCATATGCTACTTATTGACAGAAGATATTGATAGGTTGGAATGGGATAGAAACGGGTTGTGGTCGTATTATCCCGAAGACCATATTGGAAGAAATGCAGGAACAGCAAAACGAACTGTTGACGGTAAAAAAAAGGTGTTTGGTGAAAAACCTGAAAGGTTGTGGTCACTTGACGAGAGGGATTTTAGTGTGTTTGGCCAGTATGACATTGGAGGGAGAGGGACAAACGATTTCAGGAGCATGAAAGAATACATCAATTATGCTTCAGCTACAAATTCAAAAGGAAATGTGGGTGTAAAAGTTGAATCCGATGGCACAGAAGCAGTAAGGCTGAAAGTTCAGGAAGATGAAAAGAATGTTATTACAGTCAACAGTGAAACCTTTACATTTAAAGGTAACTGGACCATCTCTCCTGACAGTATATCCTATTTTGGATCAAAGGAACTTATGAGTTCAAAGGAAGGTGATGAAGTTACTTTTTCATTTCAGGGAAAAGGATTTGCATGGATTGGAACTGGCAACAGGGGATTGTCTGCTGCAAAGATTTATATTGACGGGGAATTGGCTGAGCAGAATTTTAACTTTTTCAGCAGAGGAAAGTCCCCAAACTCTATTTTATACAGCAAAGAAGGTCTTGAAGATGGCTCGCATACTGTAAGAATTATCGCTCAAAAACGAGCTTTTGGCCAAACACAGGATGATAAGGCAACTATTCCAATAGGCGCCATTAAAATCCTTGATGGCAAGTCAGCGGGAGATGTATTATTAATAATAAATAACCAATGGAATTACACAAAGATGGGGTTGGGAAATTATATGAAACCCCCGATATATATAAAGCCTGGTTATAAAAACCAGGTTCGGATGAGAATGATAAGTCAAGGTTTATATAATTAAATAAGCTCTTGTACACTAATTTGCTACAATTAGACACTTATTAATTTCACCCGCATACCAAAATTTTCCAGTGGCAAATACCTGGATGTAAAAAATATTAACCGCCATTATTCATACCTTTTAATAATTCTTTGATTATAGCGGTTAATCCTGCCGCCAAAGCAGGACAGGCTGATTTAGCAACACTTAATTTTGAGGTACTAAATAATTAGTATTGCTTAATCGCAGCCATATGTTGAAAGAAAACAGATGAATAATTCGGGTTAATATTGTGAATGAGCACAAGGCTTCTATCCCTGTTATATATTTATATTTCATGAGCACAACAAGAACAGTCGGTCTTAATAAGGGACATTTTGGTACAATTGATGGTCAACCCATTTATTTGTATACACTTAGAGCTGGTTTCATAACATTGCAAATTATAAATTATGGTGCAACCATCACAGCCATCGAGATTCCGGACAGGAACTCGAAAGTACACAATGTTGTCGCGGGATTCTCGAACTTAGACGCGTACCTCAATCCGCACCCATACCTCGGCGCTGTTATAGGTCGGTTCGCTAATCGCATAGCACAAGGGCAATTCAGGCTTGACGGAAACAATTATCAACTGTCAATCAATGATTTCCCGAATCATCTGCATGGTGGTGTAAACGGATTTGATAGAAAAGTCTGGCAACCTGAGGCTGAAACTTTAGACGTTGATCAATGCTCAATTTCACTGACCACCTTTTCAAAGGACGGTGAGGAGGGCTATCCGGGCAACCTAAAGGTAACTGTTGTATTTACTGTTAAAATGCTCAATGAAATTGAAATTTTATACTATGCAAGTACTGACAAGGCCACTCCACTGAGTTTAACCAACCATTCGTATTTTAATCTTTCAGGTTTTGTAAAACCGACCATTAAAGATCATGAGTTGATGATCAATAGTACTATTTACACTGAGAAAAATGAAAACAACACCTCTACAGGAAAACTTGTAAAGTGTGCTGAAACACCAAATGATTTTCGGAAAGCGAAAAAAATAGGCAGAGACATAGATCAGCTTCACTGCGATATGGGGTATGACCATAACCATGTAATTGATAATTTCGGACAAGGTGTGCGACCAATAGCAAAGCTTACAGATGCATTTTCTGGACGCGTGTTGGAGATACAAAGCGACATGCCTGGTGTGCAGGTATATACTGCAAACTGGTGGGACGGATCTTTAACTGGTTCCCAAGGTGTGCCTTATGAAAAACATGGGGCAATTGCATTAGAAACACAGCAGTTTCCCGATTCGCCCAATCATCCCTCATTTCCAAATTCAATACTCAGGCCGGGGGATAATTTTTCTTCACGTACAATTTATAAGTTTTCACTACTTAGTGTCTGTCTTTAAAGTCCTCATACTTCGTTGCGCTCGTCCTCAAAAAGGTCATTTACGCATGTAAACTCCCTTTTTT
>JAFGPL010000330.1 GCA_016936215.1 Bacteroidales bacterium | reverse complement strand
CCCCGCCTTGTAAATATCATCAATCTCGTTGTTAGTTATTTGTGAGGCAAGTTTTTGTTTTAAAATCCAGTTTTCGTGAAGTATTTTTCCAAAATCTCCGAGCCTCTGGTGGTAAAGGCAATCTTTAAGTTCGAATACAAGCGATACCATTGCTTTAAGCGTATTGAACTTATCTTCCTGCGAAGCATTTTTTTTCTGTTCGCTCAAAATATCCGAAGCCTTGCGCTGGTTACCGACATAAAACATAACCAGGTTTTCCTGCAGTGCGCGGTATGTTTCGTTTGGGATATATAGCGGTTCCACGGTCACGCTGCCATCGGGGTTGAAAAGTATAACGTTTAATCCTCCAAAGGCTGCTGCATACTGGTCCTGCTTGCCTATGGGCTCGCCAAGCAGGTTGATCTCAATATCGCTGGCTTCGCGGGCAAGCTGTTCATGCGATACATACCGGCGTTTTACAGCATAAAGGTTATGCAGCAATCCTACAGTAAATGCCGACGACGACCCCATTCCTGTTCCTGCCGGGATATCTGCAATTGAACTTATTTCTGTTCCTCCGGGTATATTTAACTTTTTAAGTGTTGCCCGAAGGATTGGGTGTTTGAGCTCATCAACCGAAGCAACAGTTTCGGTCTGAGAATATTTAATGCGTATCTGGTCGGGAAAGAAAAAACTATGTGAAGAGATGTACATATACTTGTCAATAGATGTGCTCAGCACTGCACCCTGGTGCCTGGAATAAAAAGTTTCCATGTCTGAACCACCGCCAACGAAGCTAATTCTGAAAGGTGTGCGCGTAATGATCATTCCTGATGTGCATTAATTATAAAATCTGCAAATTTACGGTCTTTTTCTATTAATTGATATTCATCTGTTTTTCTTTTCTGGTAAAGGAGTTCAATCTCCTCTATCTCTTTCTGCCGCCAGGAATAGTACTTTTTGATCCTCTCCCGCAGCATGGTTTCCTCCATGTCCATGAATATTTTTATGTCGGTCATTTTTCGAATCTTATATAAACCCAGTGCAACAATACCGTCAATTAAAACAATGTCTTCATTCTGAAATGTATATTGCAACGGTTGCGGTTCTCGTTGCGGGTGACTGGCATAACTCATGAGCGAAATGGTTTGCCCGTTGAGCAGCGACACGATATCATTTTCAAGCTTATTGCCCTGAAACCTGTCGAAAACATTTTTACAGTTTTCGCTTTTATTCTCGGGCAGTATCCAGTTGTCAAGTTCAATTTTCAGCACAGAGAAGCCGTGTTTTTGAAATTGCATGTTAAGGTAAGAAACCAGATTGCTCTTACCCGACCTTGAGTTTCCTGCCACCGAGATTACCACTGGCCTTTTTTCAAGTGTTTTTACTTTAGCCAGCAAAATATTGAAATCTTCAGCATAGGGTTCCTTCACGATGAAATTTACTGCTTCGTGCAGGTCGGCAAAGAAAAAATCGGGTTGTACCGATGTTTTCGCGCATCCATAACCTGTCATCACGCCCACTGTTTTGCAACCGGCATTTTTACCTGCCAGGATATCGCGCTCAGAATCACCGATCATCCACGATTCGGTGAGGTTTATATTGAATTGCCGGGCAGCCTTGAAGAACAAGCCGGGCTTTGGTTTACGGCAATCGCAATCAATCTTGTATTCTGCTCGTTCTTCGGCGTAACCCTTGTCGGGATGATGGGGACAAAAATAGATGGCATCAAGTTTGGCATGTTGGTTGCCAAGTTCTGTCTCAAGCTTTTTATGAATGGTATCAAGTTCTTCTAAAGTGCACAGGTTGCGGGCAATAACACTTTGGTTGGTAACCACGATTGCCAGGTATTCCGAACCGTTTACAATGCGCACTGCTTCTGCTGTAAAATCGTATAATTCAAGCTCTTCGGGCTTGCTGATAAAACTCTTTTCAACATTCAACACGCCATCGCGATCGAGAAAAACAGCCTTTTGCGAATTTTCATAATTGAACTGGAATATCCTGCCGCTTTTATAGTCATCGTTCACTTCCTCCCATCGTTCGGGTGTGCCCATATCTTTGAGGTATTCGGAAGTGTTATAACCATACATCCTGATATCTTTAAAAATTCGTGGAAACACTTCACGCCCGAAATCTGCCTTCTTTCCTTTTTCAAGATATTTAAGAATATCGGGCGAAAAAAGGTAAACACCCGCGTTTACAAGGTTGTGATAATATTTTAAAGCATCGTGCGGTTTGGCATGAAAAGCCATTATCCTGTCGTTTTCATCCATTTCAACAAGATCGCTGTCATAGGGGTGGTTGTTCGGGTGCAGAACCAGGGTACACTGACTTTTCTTCTGCCTGTGGAATTCTTTCAGCCTGCCAAGGTCAATATTTACCATAACATCGCCATAAAGAACAAAAAAATCTTCGGTAAGCCACTCTTCCACTTCTTTAATCCCGCCAACAGTACCTAAAGGTTCTGTTTCTTCAAAATATCTTATCCGGAGATTGTATGTAGAACCATCACCAAAATGGTTCATAATGATGTCTTTCAGGTAATTGACAAGAATAATTATCTCGTCAACCTGGTATTTAATCAGAAGGTTGATCTGGTGTTCAAGGATTGATTCGCCGCCAATCCTGAGCATTGGCTTAGGAATCTCCCTGGTATAATCGGCAAGTCTCGTACCTTTTCCCCCCGCTAAAATAACTGCCTTCATCCGTTTTCTGTAAATGAAATGGTTTAAGCAAAGAAAATCAAAAAATAAGGTTTTTAAAAGTTTATTTGCATGAATAATTCACCAATAAAAGATGCGGTAATACTTTCATTCAAACCCGGGTTTATGCAGGGCAATATTTTTGCAAGAGCAGGCTGACCACATGTTTATCAATAGGAAAGGAGAGATCGTCAGGGGTAAGCTCACAGATTTTTTTCCAGCGGAAACTCTGGTTGCCGTTTTCAAACTTTTCAAAATCGAATGGTTTTTCAGATATCCTGAAGGCAATCGGTTCGATAAACCTTACCATGTAATATATACTTATGAGTTGTTGGTCTTCATAAAACAGGGCTTTTTGAAAAAAATCGGTGGTATAGAAATGCTCCATCACCTCTACGGCCTGGCCGAATTCTTCAATAGCCTCGCGTTTGATACATTCAACAGTGCCCTCGCCAAATTGAAGCCCTCCCCCGGGAAACTTGGTCATGGTGCGCCCGAGCTGAAACTCGTCGGTAAGCAATACTTCGTTGTGGTTGCTGATGACCAGTCCGTAAACCCGGATGTTAAAATGCTTTATCTCCCCGTGTAGCATTGATTTTTAAATTAATTTCAGATACCGGCTTAAAACCGGGCAGTGATTTTATAATAATTATACTTTCTTCCTTTAAATGCCGGTATAATTATTGTGTTTCCCAGTGTATCGTAAAAGCGTATGGGTTCGGGGTACAATGCCCGTTTCTTCCATTTAATCACCGGCTGGCTTGTGATGTTCCCGTATTCATCTATTCTTACCCCAAGGATATAGGATTTGCGGGGGCGGTTAAAGTTTTTGTATTTCTCCGGGTTATCAAGGTTTCTGATATCTTCATTGAAAAAGATATAAATATCATTCTCATCAAGCGGCGCCATAAGGGCGTAAGAACAATAATTTTCGAGGTACATGTCGAGCGAACCTGTTTCCATAACATAATCGCGGTAATCAGCAGGCTCTATCTCTGATTTTTCCAGTAAATTAATGTTAAAATCCTGCTTCTTTTTTATTACCTGGTTCCAGTATACCTGGCCAAGCGTATCGTAGCATGTAATAATAAGGTTATTGTAGGTATTAAATGTTTGCTCGAAAAGCTGTTCTGCAATGAGGAATATCTTGCCGTTGTCGCGTTCCACCAGGTCGGTCATCACATATTTTATAAGTTCCTCCTTTTCAATGGTAGGTTCTTTCGATTCGGCAAGCTGTTCAAGCATTGCATCATCAAATTCATTCAGGGTATTATCGTAAATTCCTCCATCATCGGGGTGAATCTTGAAGAAGAAAGTCCCCCTCACACCAGCCCTGAACAATTCTGAATAAAGTCCGGCGCAAACCAGTTCACCTTTATCATTGCCGATAACTTTTATTCCCCTGATATACCTGTCTTTAAGTGTTATGGGATATTCCCTGAAGTAAGCCCCGTTACCGGTATACCTGTATATGGTATAAACATTCTTAATGTCGCTGAAAAGCGAAAGGATTGATTCCCTTTTGAGCAGGCTCAGAATAGAAATATTTCCCTTTTCATCAACAATATATTTGTTATCCCTGGGCCCCTGACCGCTGAATTCAAAGGAATCGTTTTTCTTCCAGACCACCTCCATGTTTTTGCCGAGCACATAATACTCGTTAAACTGTACTTTCGACCAGTGGAGCTTAATGCGGCATGCCACCATCAGTTTTGTTTCGCGCCGTGAAAGCGCAAAATGAAAATCGGCCCAGTTGCCCTTGATGAATTTCATATTGGTTAGCTCAATAAGTTCGGTGGCAGCCTGAAGGTTCGATTTGTCAATCTTCTGGTAAAAAAGGGTTATATCATTAAGCCTCCGTCTCGATACAAAAATATACAGCTCACCGTGAAAATGCACCACCGTTTCAAGATCGTAGGTTTTAAGTCCCTCGAACAGTTTGATGGGCGCTTCGAGCAACAGGTTTAAGTCTTTATCAAGCTTTTCGAGATGATACTGGTTGCCGTGAAATTTTACAATATAAAAATTTTCGTTATCGTGCCCTATAACCTTATGTAAATTGGTTGAGCCATAATTGAATTCGGGCTTGCTTTGCACAATTTCTATCTCTTGCGAAACCGCATTAAAGGAGGCCAGGACTGTTAGTAACACCAGGCTGAAATGTTTGAAATTTTGCAGATGCATGACAAACAGGTATTTATAAATTTCTTCTGTATAAAGTGAAAATAAAAATAGGTATTTATTGACACATTTACGACACATATTTATAATTAAGACACTTTACAAACCTGCCACCCCCACCCTTCGGAAAAAATTATTCACCGCGGATGGTCTTTTTAATAAATCCAAGCACTTCTTCCCTGCCCGAAAAATCAATGGACGATGTTAAAAAAATCTCTGGCAGCGTTTCCCATCTTTTATTAAGTTCTGCTTTGTATGTGTCAATATTTCTTGTGAGTGCTGATGCCGAAAGCTTATCGGTTTTTGTAAAACAGATTACGAACGGTATTGCTTTCGTACCAAGCCACTCAATAAACTCCAGGTCGCTTTTAAGAGGTTTGTGCCTGCAATCAATCAACACAAAAAGACAATAAAGGTTGCGTTGTTTTAGCAGGTAACCGGTGATAAGCGATAGATATTCTTTACGGCCCGACTTCGAAGTCCTTGCATATCCGTATCCGGGAAGATCTACAAGAAACCATTCATCGTTGATGAGAAAATGATTGATTAGTTTTGTCTTGCCAGGACTTGAAGATGTTTTTGCCAGTTTTCTGTTATTTGCCAGCATATTCAGCAGCGATGATTTGCCCACGTTCGACCTGCCAACAAAGGCAAATTCAGGCTTATCGGTCTTTGGACAATCTTCGGGCTTACTGCTGCTTTTTACAAATTCTGTCTTTTTGATAATCACGGGCTGTTGTTTTTTCAGGGAATATAAACCTCGAGAAACCGGGCATGTTTAAGTGGTTTCAGCTCAAGGTTTTTAATGGTGGCAGGAACAAGAACGGTTTCGCCCTTCATGGCTTTTACAGAACCGCCCTGAAAATTTAGTTCAAAACCACCATCAATACAAATAAGTATGGCAAATGTATCGAACCTGAAATAATCCAGGTCAACCGGGTTGTTTACTTCAAAAATATTGGCAGTAAAATAATCACACGCCACAAGGTTCGAACGGTTATTCAGTTCTTGCTTATAACCGGTTTTGTATGAATCATACGTGTTAAAATCAATTGCCCCCAGTGCAAGATCGGTATGTAAATCGCGCAACCTGCCATTTTCATCAGGACGGTCATAATCATAAATCCGGTATGTAATGTCGGAAGTCTGCTGAATTTCGGCAAGCAATACGCCGGCGCCTATCGCGTGCACCCTTCCCGCCGGCAGGAAAAAAACATCTCCCGGCCGGGTTTTTTCAATGTTCAGTATGCTTTCAATTTTTTTGTTTTTGAGGTGCTCCAGGTATTCATCCTTGCTGACTTTGTGGTTAAAGCCCACTGTTATCTCTGCATTTTTGTCAGCCTCAACTACATACCACAATTCGGTTTTCCCGAATGATCCATGTCTTTTAGCAGCGAGTTCATCATCGGGATGAACCTGTATGGATAACCTGTCGTTGGCATCAATAAACTTGATGAGCAAAGGAAAGAGGGTTCCGAATTTATCGTAGATATGGTCACCCACAAGGTCTCCCATGTAGATTTCAATCAGTTCCTGTAACGTGTTTCCGGCTAAAAATCCTTCTGAGACAACCGAGACATGACCCTCCACGCCTGAAATCTCCCAGCTCTCACCCGCTTTGGCGGAGGTGGTGTTTTTATTCAGTACAGCGTTGAGCCTTTTTCCTCCCCATACCTTATCAAGTATCCGGGGGGTAAATTTAAGCGGATAAAGTAAATTCATTGCATTTCATATTAATATTCATAATCTACCACTGCCACATCCTGACGCACAGTGTCGAGGTACTTCACCACCTCCTGGTGTTCCGGGTGGTTGATGTATACCTGCAGGTCTTCATTGTTTTTAAAATGGGTGACCAGTACAAGGTCGAATGCCACATTGCGTGTACTGATATTGACCCCTGTTTCAAGGTAAATAATCTCTTTAACCGATGATTTAAGCAAACCGAGCATCTCATTTAGTATTTGAACCCTTGCTTTTTTTTCGCCTTCATCTTTTCCTTTTATCCTAAACATTACAATGTGTTTGATCATATTTATAAATTTGTTTTAATTTTATCAAAAATGTAAAAATAGAAATTAACCCGTTTTTATCAGGGGTTTTAGAAACAATAAATTCAAAAAAACCATAACCGCCTAAAAACACGATTAAGCCTATGCTTCAGAATATATCGCCCGAAAACCTGCTGTTTCTTGATATTGAAACCGTACCCGGATATCCTTCGTACGACAAGGTGCCTGAAAACCTGAGAAAGCTCTGGGATAAAAAAGCTACCTACCTCAAAAAAGATGACCAGACTGCTGAAGAATTTTACCAAAGGGCTGGAATTTATGCTGAATTCGGTAAAATTATCTGCATTTCGTGCGGTTTGCTTCACACTACCGAAGGTAAGCGCACATTAAGAATCAAGTCGTTTTACGGGCATGATGAAAAGAAAATCCTTGAAGAATTTACCCTGCTGCTCGAAGGCCTCTCAGGCAGAAAGAACCTGTTTTTATGCGCCCATAACGGCAAGGAATTCGATTTTCCATACCTCGCAAGGCGCATGGTGGTAAACCGTTTAAACCTGCCTGTTATTCTTGATACTAGCGGGAAGAAACCATGGGAAACCAGTTTTATTGACACCCTCGAATTATGGAAATTTGGCGATTACAAGCATTATACTTCACTTGAGCTACTTACTACCATTCTGGATATAGCTAACCCGAAAGACGATATTGACGGCAGCATGGTATCGGGTTTCTATTACGAAAAAGATGACCTTGGCACTATTGTGCACTATTGTGAAAAAGATGTAATTGCCATTGCGCAACTTGTCCTGAGGTACCGGGGAGAAGAACTGGTAAACGCCGAAAATATTGTGATTGTAAACGATTAACTGCAAAGCGCATTTGCCCTGAGAAACTCCATTATCGCATCCATCAGTTCGCCGGGTTTTTCGGCATGCACCCAGTGCCCTGCCCCTTCGATATTTTTTATTACTGCATGCGGGTACAGCTCTTTAATAAGTGCAACATCTTTTTCAGTAATATATTCAGAAAGCGCTCCTTTGATAAACAGCACGGGATAATCACCCGATAGTCCCCCGGGGATATCTAACCCGGCAAAAATATTGTGAAAATTTTCTTTCAGCGCCCTGATATTTATCTTCCATTGAAAACCCCCTGTATCGCCCCGGGTAAGGTTTTTAAGCAGAAACTGCCTGACCCTGTTATAGGGAATATATTTTGCCAGCCCTGCTTCTGCCTCCTCGCGGGTACTGAAGTTCTCCACCGGCAGGTTATATAGTATTTCAATAATGTCTGTATGATTTAAAATACCCGGCTTAGAACCTGAAGCTGAGGGGTAAGCGCCCGGGGAGATATCTATTACAATCAATGCCCTGATAAGTTCAGGATATGAAGCAGCAAGAAACATGGCAGTTTTACCCCCCATGGAGTGGCCGATGATAACAGGCCTTTCAATTTTATGTTCACTGATGAATTCTGCCAGGTCTTCGCTTAAAGCTTCATAGGCATGAATATTGCTGTGTGGCGACTGACCGTGGTTACGCTGGTCGGGGAGAAATACCCTGAAATGGTTGCCCAGTGTACGGGCAAAAGACATCCAGTTGTCAGACGAACCATACAGCCCGTGAAGTATGATCAACGGGCACCCTTCCCCGTTTTCCCTGTAAAATAGCTTCATTTCAGTTGGTCAAGGTATAGTTGAATGGTCTTTTCGAGCCCGAAATACAAAGCGTCGGATATGAGGGCATGCCCGATGGAAACCTCTGCAAGTCCGGGAATATTGTCATTAAAGAATCTAAGGTTATCAAGGTTAAGATCGTGACCTGCATTCAGACCAAGGCCGGCCTGCCGGGCTACTTTTGCTGCAAGGGCAAACGGGGCCAGGGCTTTATGCCTATCGGCAGGGAACATGGTGGCATAAGGCTCGGTATATAATTCTACACGGTTTGTGCCTGTTAAAGCAGCTCCTTCAATATTTTCAGGGTTACTATCAACAAACAGTGAAGTACGTATCCCGTTTTTTTGAAATTCAGTAACCACTTCAGTAAGAAACTGCCTGTTTTTAATGGTATCCCATCCCTGGTTTGAAGTAATCGCGTCCGGCGGGTCGGGTACCAGCGTAACCTGGTCTGGTTTTACCTCCAGCACCAGGTCAATGAATTTTTTTACAGGATACCCTTCAATATTAAATTCGGTTTTTATTACCGGCCTAATATCACGAACGTCCTGGTACCTGATATGTCTTTCATCGGGCCTGGGGTGCACCGTTATGCCCTGTGCGCCGGATTCTTCACAACGAATGGCGGCCTTAAGTACATCGGGAATATTTCCACCCCTTGCATTACGTATTGTTGCAATTTTGTTTATATTTACACTCAATCTGGTCATAAAAACTTGTATTATACCCTGTCGGAACTAATGCACAAGAAAGAAACAAATTTAGTGTTTTAAAATTTTATTGAGCCATCATGTACGCAAAAGATTTAATCTCTGATGTTGTGCCAGCCCTTAAAACTTCTGACAGCGGACAGAAAGCGCTATACTGGATGGACATATTCAGGATTTCGCACCTACCTATTGTTAATAACCGCGATTTTCTCGGCCTTATTTCTGACAAAGACATTTATGATCTTAACATGTCGGAAGAGCCAATCGGAAACCATACACTCTCGCTGTTCAGCCCATATGTTACAACAAACCAGCATGTGTATGAAGTAATGGAACTTGCATCACGTATGATGCTCACGGTGGTGCCCGTGCTCGACCAAAACAACCATTACCTGGGATTAATTACTTTAACCGACCTGCTGCACTATTTTGCTGATATGTCGGCCATTAAACAACCCGGCGGGATACTTGTGCTTGACATCAATGCCAGCGACTATTCACTCACGCAAATTGCCCAGATAGTTGAAAGTAACGATGCCAAAATACTCAGTCTCTATATTACGTCACACCCTCAATCTACAAAAATGGAGGTTACCCTTAAAATAAACCGGCTGGACCTGACTTCTGTAATACAGACTTTTAACCGATACAACTATACCATCAAAGCCTCTTTCATGAACCAGGACGATATGGATGCCCTCTATGAAAACAGGTACGATGCATTTATGAGGTACCTGAACATCTGAAAAACCTTTCTTTAGAAATGATGAAAGTCGCAATTTACGGTAAAATATTCAGTCCCGGTTTTTTTTCAAGCATCCTTCAGGTATTTGACCTCCTTGTAAATGCCGGTGCAGAAGTTATCATTTACAAGCCTTTCCTTGAATATATACATGGTCATGGAAAAATCAGCCATGAAATTTCCGATACTTTTTTTTCGCCTGACGACTTTCTTGGCGATATTGATCTGATGGTAAGCATCGGTGGCGATGGCACCTTTCTTGAAACCATCCCCTTCGCACTCAGGAACAATATCCCTGTAATAGGGCTCAATTCGGGTAGGCTTGGTTTCCTCGCCAACATTGCCCGAGATGAGATAGCAGCTTCTTTTCAGGCTATTTTCAATAAGAATTATGAAATAGAATACAGAACACTTATTAAAGTTCAAACCCCTGCCGATTTAATCGGCAATCATAATTTTGCCCTCAATGAGATTACCATACAGAAAGTTGGCTCTTCAATGATTATGATAGACACCTTTCTGAACGGTGAATTTTTAAATACTTATTGGACAGACGGACTGATTGTATCAACACCCACCGGTTCCACCGCGTATTCGTTAAGCGTTGGTGGCCCGATTGTAATGCCCGGTTCGGGAAACCTCATCCTTGCGCCGATTGCATCACATAATCTCACGGTGAGGCCAATCATCATTCCAGACCATTTTATTATAGGATTAAAGGCATCGTCGAGACATGAACGCTTGCAGGTCACAGCCGACAACAGGACTTTCGAGGTAAAACAACCGGTTCATTTTGAAATCTGTAGAGCCGGTTTCAGGTTGCAGATGCTTAAATTGCCAAATAATTGTTTTTATTCCACTCTAAGGAACAAACTAATGTGGGGAGCCGATAAAAGAAATTAATAATCAGTAAGGATATAGTTTTTTATCAATATTTAGGGAAGTTTAAAAAAAAATAATAATTTTAAAAACTGAACTATTTCAGATGAAATATCGTTTAAGAAAATACATTTTTTAACTTTGTGGCTGAAAGACAAAGCATCATGAAGAAATTCATTTTAGTCATATCTCTTATTATCTTTGTGGTTGGGGCAACAGATGCACAGCGATGGAAGCTTAAAAGATATGAAGCCATTGCCGGTATCGGCACACTTAATATGTTTACCGACCTTGGAGTTTCAAATGCAGAGAGCCTTCTGGGGTTTCGCATGGACTTTACCCGCCCCAATATTTATGCAGGGGTGAGATATAAATTTTCACACGCCTTCTCTGGAAAATTTGGTTTGGCTTATGGTTATGGTTATTCAGACGATGTGACTAATGACAGAGGTACTGATGGATTTAAATCAAATACACATATTATTGAACCTTCAGTCACTGCAGAGTATTATATTAAAAAAGAACAAAGAAGATACAAGTCAGTCGCAATTTACAACAGACGAGGAATGTTGAACGATTATTCCACTTTTGGGATTTATGCTTTCGGAGGTATTGCAGGTTTGTATTATAATGTAGTACATGATATCAATCCGAGAGATTATGACGTTCTCAAGAATTCTGGGTTCACACTTGCAATTCCTATCGGACTGGGTTTTAAATATATATACAGCGATAAAATCGTTTTTGGTTATGAAATCGGACCCAGGTATGTCTTTTCAGACTATTTGGATGGTTTTACAACAGAAGATTCAAAGCATAACGATGTATACTGGCTTACCACACTCACACTTGCTTATAAAATCAAAACATCCAGAAGAAACATCCCGCTATTCCTCGATAGCAAGTATAACAGGGTAAGGCGCTAACCATTGTTTTTCTGTGCCTTAACTTTTTTTATGAAATATTGTGAAAAATTCTGATATTGCGCGCTAAATAGTCTTTACTTTCGTTTACAATTGTGCGTAATATTTTAACACACATGAAAAAACTTATTTTTTTAACCCTCTTGCTCCCATTTTCAATAATTTGTTTCAGCCAGCGAGATGCCAACGTGGGCATTTTTGCGGGTACGGCATATTATATGGGGGATATTAACCCCAACCGTCATTTTTACAGGCCACGGCCTTCGCTGGGGTTGTTATACAGGTACAATTTCAACAACCATTATTCACTTAGGGCCAATGCTTACTATGCATATCTTTCGGGCAGCGATATTGATTTCGCATCCGAATACCATGCCGACCGGCACACCAGGCCTGTTGACTTCAACACCTCCGTCCTCGATGGCACCGTACAGTTTGAGTTTAATTTTCTGCCCTATGTGCCCAACAATAAAAAGTGGGAATACACCACCTATGTTTCAGGGGGCATAGGCTATTCGATGATCCTTGGCTCAGGTGTCGGAACCAGTTACGATGCAGTGCGTAACCCGGTACCACATTTCACATTTCCTTTCGGGGTGGGTTTTAAACTTAACCTTACCCGGACAATAAGCGCGGGGGCAGAATGGAGTTTCAGAAAATCATTTTCCGATCGTGTTGATTTTCTGACAAATCCGAGCCGCCAAACATCGTTTACACATAATAATGACTGGTATTCTTTCGCGGGTATTTTTATTACTTATAAGTTTTTTAACTTTGCAGTTGATTGTCCGGCCTATGCCCAGTAAATCGTTTTAAAATGTCACTTAAAGAAAAGATAACCAAAGATAAATTGCCCCGGCACATTGCAATTATTATGGATGG
>JAFGPL010000329.1 GCA_016936215.1 Bacteroidales bacterium | reverse complement strand
TTGGCTTGCAAAGGTATCGGTTTTTTTATCAAAAACAACAAGTACGTAAAAAATTTTTTCGTTTACCTGTCCGAAACAGGCAGATTATTGATGAAATGGCTGACAGGAATTAGGAATAGGGAAGGGAGACAAGGGACGAGTGGCAGTAGCAGTATGCGAAGGAACAAGTAATATAAGCAGAAACTTTGATCAGTGCTATGTCCCCCTTTGGAGGGGGATAACGCATAGAACAATGCTCAAATCTTATCAACAAAGCACCTGCTAAAAGCTGAAACCCTATCAAACACTATCAAACATCATAAAAATAACGAACCTACCTGGTTGGCAGACAGGTACCGAATAATGAATTACGAAGAACCAGCACCTGCCTATCGGCAGGCAGGGCTCAACTCTCCCGATAAAAATCGGGATTGGATGCAACTACGCCTAAGAAATTGACTCTTTACACAGCCTCAAGCAACGGCCGGTGAGAGAATGTTTTACTCCTTAATTACTTTCTTCACAAAGGTATGACTTGCATTGGATAGCTTGATGAAATACATGCCCGGATGATTACTTTCCATATTCAATACTGTAACTCCAACTTCGGCGCTCAATTTACGAATGATGAAACCCTTTGCGTCAAACACCGTGACCTCATAGGACTCAGCAACTGAAATATTAAGCACCTCGCTGAAAGGAACAGGATAAACCTTCACCGTTTGTATCGCTGCTTCACCAAAACCCGTACTTACTTTCCATTTAGCATAGAACACCAAATCACCGGTACTTCCTCTTGGAATAGCGGGTTCCGAAATGGTATCATTAAACAGCGGATCGGTAAACCACCCGGCAAACAAATATCCCGGAATATTTGGCGGCTCATCCAGGTAATAATTGCTTTCAATGGTATAATAAGGCGGATTATATTGTGAATTGACATCAACATTTATATAAGTAATGAAGTGCAATATGGGCTCAAATTTTGCAGTGTATTCAGGATTCCAGAGGTTTTTTATAACGGAGATGCTATCGCCATTATCATCAAACCATCCCAGAAACCTGCTGTAGCCGGTTTTAACCTCCGGCACAGGCAACACTACAGAATCAAGCTGATAATTCTGACTAAATATATTATTGCCAAGATACTCAAGGTGACTTGGATTTCTGAAAACCACGTTTTTTATATAGTTTGCACCAAAAGCCTGCTGTTCAATCCTTAATATGCCTGAAGGAAGAATAATTGTGTCAAGGGAATTATTAAAAAAAGACCCGGTTCCAATTGCTTCAATGCCTTCAGGTAAAACAACTTTGTTTATTTCACTTTCTCTGAATGAATGATCGTCTAACCTTTTAACTATGCCCGGTATAAAATCAACGGTATCGGACTTCCCGCAATAGGAAACTAATATGGTGCTATCAATAACGCCGTTATTAGCTCTTTGGAAAATTAATCCGTTGGTTTCAATTCCGTTTAGCGTGATCACCTGATTACCATTAAATGCCGCCGTTCCAATATGGGAAATCGACTCGGATAGCACCACTGAAGAAAGCCGGTTATGGCTGAATGAAAAATCACCGACTGAACTCACATGGTCCGGGATCGTTAACGTAACAAGACGATTCCTATCTAACGCATTATTACCGATAACTTTAAGTGACTCAGGAAAAGTAATGTCTCCGATATAGTTAGTTGAAAAAGCGCTGGCACTGAGATACTCAATTGAAGATGGTAGTTTTACTTCGATCAAGGACACATTATTAAATGCAGCCGAACCAATAGTGTTAACTATTTTTCCCCCAATGTTTTCAGGAATGACAATTTTCGGATAACGATTAATAAAACCGGTAATGGCACTGTCATCCATAATTACATCTTCCGGTACAAGCGTATGAACAGGAATTTCAGCATAATATACGTTGCGCAAATCCTTAATGGTATCACCCGGTTCCAGCAATAATCCGTTCAAATTACGGTATCCTCCAAAAGCAGGATCGGCATTGTCGGGCAACACAATTGGATTTATGCAGTTTACACACGACCCGACAAAAAGTGCTTCGGCAGAAATAATCCGGATATTGCTGAAATCTTCGAAATATACATTGCGCATGGTGTTCATGGCTGCCAGCAGACTTTTTCCAAGGTAAGTAACGCTTTTTGGTATCGTAAGATCAACCATTTCGTTCATTGCAAAACCTCTGTCGCCAATAATTTCAAGACTTTGAGGTAATACAACACTGGTAATCCCTTTTGATTCGAAAGCGCTTTGTTTGATTTCACGTACACGCTGATCATCCAATATTTCGGGTATTACAATATCACCGGTTCCCCAATCGACCGATGAGGTAGAACACTTAATTATTGCACCATTCTCAACAGTCACATCGGCATCCAGCAAAACATATTGTGTATAAGCTGATAATGTTGCCAGCAATAAGAAAATCAGCGTAATAAAGCTTTTAATTGAAGTACGTAAGAGGTAATTGTATTTCATTAATTCTAAAATAATAGTGTGATTGAACCAAGACCTGCATAAACATTTTCTCTATAAAGCTATCAGTATACTGCATTTTGAGACACCGGGTTACAACTGACGGGCATAAGTGTGTACTGTTAACCGAAACTTTTTTATTACCTTTATGTCCCAACGAATAAAAAGATATTTGAATATGAAAAACAACACTTCACGAAGAGATTTCCTGAAGGTTTCTGCTGCAGGAGCTGTAGGGATGATTGCATTATCGCATTTTGCCTGTAAAAATGCCGGAAAACCAGCCACCGAAAGTGCCGTGGTTGACCCTAAATCTTTCGGAATCGGACTACAATTGTATACCATCCGCGATGCCATGGGAATTGACGTGCCCGGTTCATTG
>JAFGPL010000328.1 GCA_016936215.1 Bacteroidales bacterium | reverse complement strand
AGCCGTCCGGAGTCTGCGATTCCTCCCACCTGACCTGGCCGGATCCAAGAACCTCAGGTTCTCTTGGATAATCCTGGGCTTTCCCGGAGGTGCAAAACAAAGTAGCAGCACCTGCCAGGATTACCGAGGCAATCAGGATTCTTTTTGATGAAGCGATGCCTTTAAGACAGTTCATTGTTTTCATTGGTTTACCTCCTTGTTTTATTATTGATTATTTATTTAGTTTTTGCACATAAGGAGCAATTGAATAACTAAATGCTGTTTCTCCCGGATATACAATGTATTTGTCAATAGTACCCGGCCCACAACTCCCATTGCCTAATCCTCTGACAGCGGCGTCAATAGTTATAAATGTCGTTTCTCGTTTCGTAAGTTCATAAGGATGGGCTGCTCCTGACAGATCCTTTGGCGAAAAATGCAAAGCGCTGAAATTCATGAGGTCGGGGGAGGATATAGTTATTCCAAATCCTGCATGGTTCGAAATTGAAAACCAACGCACATCAGACCTGTTACCACAATCCTGTGGTTTTATGTAAGGAACAAACATATCATCCACTTTTGTATCGTACCAACCTATAAAAGCAGCACTTTTTCTGTCGATATAGTTTTCAAAAGGACCACAGCCGTAATATTCGACATATTCGAATCCCGGGCACAGTTCTGCGATTAAGCCCATTTTAGGAAGGCTCACATCCGGATTGCCGGGTAAAAATGTAGTTTGTACGTCAATGCTTCCGTTACCGTAAACAGTATATGTTGATTTTGTTGTAGCCGAATAATCAGATGAAGGATCGCTCGATCTGACTTCTGCATAAATTTCAACAGTTTTGTCATCATTGTTTTGAACAGAGAAGCTGATGACTTCCGATTCGAGATTTGCCAGGTCAACTTGTGCAGAAGAGCCCATTCTTCCTATTCTGCCACTGATATCATTGTCGATAGGAGCCCTGTAGAAATTAGGTAAGGGTCCTCCAATCGTTTCGCAGTTTACCCGTGGAACAGCCTCAGTACCTTCCGGTCCGCTCTTGCGAGGAGGCCTAAAACCCATACCGCCCTGTAGTGCAATTTCTTTTTCAGATTGAAGAATGGTATTTCCGTAGTACTGCAAATAAGTTAATGTTCCGGCACTTTTGCCGAAAACCAATTTAAAATTTATGCCCGAAATCGTGACACCTTCATAGCCTTCTTCCATATTCAATGGAGGCATTTCTTCTATATTGGCTTTTTCTGTGATAAAATTACCATACGGCAACTGCATTTGTGAAGAAGCGATTACATGTCCTGCATCCGCCCAGATTTCATCCTTTTTAAGCATGAAATACAGGTTAATGAAATACTCACCATTTGAAGAATTCACAGAATATGGAACGACAATTTCTTCTGATCCTCCCGGTGCAATATCAACAGAACCAAGTATCCCGTTTTGGACCTGTTTGCCGTTACACATGAGTTCCCAGCGCAAATCATACTGATTCAGGTTGATGAATAAGTTGCTGTTCTTAATAAGAACCCTGCCTGCATGTAAATCAACAGCTTCAAAAAATACATTTTGGTATACTTTCTTTACTTCCTCCATTTTGGGTGTGATTTGCCTGTCAGGAGTAGTAAGCCCATTGATACAAAAATTACCGGAATTTGGTTGATCACCAAAATCACCACCATAAGCATAAAAATATTCATTTTCTTTGCCCGGAATTTCTTTTGCCAGTCCCTGGTCAACCCAATCCCAGATGCATGCACCGATCAATCTGTCATTGTTATAGATTATATCCCAGTACTCCTGAAGGTTTCCAACCGCATTACCCATGGCGTGGGCATACTCGCAAATAAAAAATGGTTTCTGTTCACCGCTATGGGCTTCTTCATCAACACTGCCGAGTGCAGGGTACATGGTTGACTCAACATCAGCGCATTCGTTAAATAACTGGTAATGTATGGGTCTGCCCGGATCAATTTCTTTGACAGCTTCTGTGCATGCTGTGAAATTGATACCGCCACCGGCTTCGTTCCCATGAGACCACATGATCACTGAAGGAAGGTTTTTATCCCTTTCAACCATACGGACAACACGGTCAACGTGCGCTTTTTGCCAGCTTTCAACCTTCGCCAGTGAGTAATCGCCGTAACCCATCCCGTGAGATTCAATGTTCGCTTCATCGACTACATAAACTCCATAGATGTCACACAATTTCAGGAAATCAGGATGATTGGCATAGTGGCTGGTGCGTACCGTATTGATATTAAATTGTTTGAATAATTCCACGTCACGGATCATTGTTTCCAGGGTAACTGTCCTTCCGGTAAACGGATCGTGCTCATGGCGGTTGACACCTTTCAATTTTACACTTTTATTGTTCACCCAAAGTTGTTGATCTTTGATTTCTATCTTTCTGAAACCGTAGTGAGTTGAAATAACTTCCGTCGTTTTTCCTTCGGCATTTGTTAATTCAAATATTACCTGGTAAAGATTCGGTATTTCAGCAGACCACAATTCAGGTTGATCAACTGTAACTGTATGTGAAATTTCTGATCCATTTCTTGTTGATACATGGCTTATCTGAATTGCTGCAATGACTGAGTTTTCATCTGGCATCCGGCCATAAGGAGTCAGGTAAACTTTACAGGTTTGCGAACCGCTACCTCCCGAATTCTTAAGTTCAAGGTCAATGGTTAGGTTTGCCTCAGTCAGGTCATCACCAAACGCAGAAGTCAGTGAATAATCCCGTATATGCACTTTAGGTACAGTGTAAAGGTATACATCACGGTAAATACCACTTAATCTCCAGTAGTCCTGGTCTTCCAGGTAACTGCCGTCACTCCATCTGTAAACTTCAACCGAGATGTTGTTTTGTCCGGGTGCAACAAACCCGGTTATGTCGAATTCAGCGGGAGTGCAACTCCCCTGGCTGTACCCGACTTTTTCTCCGTTCACCCAGATATAAAATGCGCTTTTTACCCCTTCAAAATGTACAATGATGTCATTTCCTTCCCATGTTTCAGGTATTGTGAAATCTCGTTTGTATGAACCTACAGGATTTGGTTCTTCGTTTTGTGTATAGGTTGGAGGAGGATCACCCATCACATAGGGTGGGTTAACTTCGAAAGGGTAGGCAACATTTGTGTAAATAGGCGTACCATAACCTTTTAATTCCCAGCAGGAAGGAATTTCGATTTCCTCCCATGCTTTCATCTCAAAATCGTTTTTGTAAAAATCAACAGGTCTTAGGTTGGGATGTTTTACCCAATTAAATTTCCAAGTCCCATTCAAGGTCAAATAGTATGGTGAGTTTTCTTCTACATCTTCAACTGCCTGTTTTACTGTAGCGTAAGGCACATACTGACTGTGCGGATCTTCTTTATTGATCCCGATTATCTGTTCATTTTCCCAGTCATGTTGTCCAAAGGTCATCAGGAAAAGACAAGAGAAAAAGCTTGTTAAGATTAATGATTTCATATTCGTGTTGTTTAAGTGATATCTACAATAATTTCTTCCCCGTTTCCGGGGATCAGCAACCGGTATTCGTTTTCCCCGGTCTGTTCAATGGTCCCGTTATCAGACCTTGGCCTGTTCCGGCTATTCAATATGAGATAACCTTTGCCTTCTGTTGCCCTCACCCTGATCTCGTTCTGGTTTGCGTATACTTCGATCTCTCCGTTTGGGGTCGGGACCGTACTCTCAAACTATTCCAGTCCCCCCAGCACCGGTCTGATCTCGAATTCCTCGTACCCGGGCTTCGTTGGTCTGACACCCACGAAATACCTGCCCAACAGGTAAACGGGACTTGCACCCCATGCGTGGCAAAGGCTTTTGCCAAAGCGACGACCATACATTTAATAATGCTCAAGTCCCGTTTGTTCAGGATTGTATTTTTCCCAGAAGGATGTTGCGCCGAGTTTCAGCATCCCTCCCCAGTAATCCTTCATCTCATTCAGCACATAATCGCGTTCACCGATGGTACATATGGCTTCCAGCTCATAAAACCGCATATAGGGTGTTGAAATGGCAGGAATATCCTCATTCAGGAGCACAGAATGCTTGATCTGCTCCTTTTGCTGATCCGTGACATAACCGTTGAAAATGGCAAACATATTAGCGTGCTTTGTGACCTGGTCGCTGTTGATGCCGTTTTTGCGGTTAAAGATGAAAGCCTGTTTTTCCTCAATCCAGAAATCGTTGAGTTTGGACATGACATCCTGTGCCAGGGCTCCGTATTTTTCAGCTTCGCTGTCAATTCCCAATACATTGGCGCATAAAGCCATTGTTTCAAGGCTTTTGCAGAATACGATCTGTTCAAAGCTTACCTCTCCCGTAATGTCAACCTCATGATCGAACCAGTCAATGTAAACCCAGTCCCCCTGCAGGCCTTCCACCAGTCCCCGTTCATTAGTCCTTTCCAGCACGAAATCCATCAGTGATTCCATTTTAGGGTAGATCTGCCTAAGGAAGGTTTTATCCCCCGTATAAAGGTAGTAATCATAAATGCCCATGAACCAGTAAAATGAATAATCCAGTATGTTGTTCAGGTGCACCATGACAGGATCAGACCCACGGAGCGTGTACATGGTCCGCTTGGTCGTCGGCAGGTCGAAGAACATGTAATAGTTCATCAGGTAACTCTGATAGGCATCGCCCGACCATGCCCAACGGTCACGTTTGATGCCGTCAATGAATATTTCGCGGGTGGTAAGCTGGAGCGTATACCTTCCGACTTCCCAGATCCTGTTCAATTCTTCATCGCTTGACCTGAATGAAGCCCGGTATTCAACCGGCGAATATTCATACATCAGGGAAATGTCATCAAATGATGCGTTGTCCGACAGGATAAAGGCATACCTTAATGCATTCGAATGATCCACGACAAGATCAGCTTTTCCTTCCGGAACATCAAAGGTGTAAAAGGTTTCACAATGTTTACCGTCAAGAGCTTCTTCAGCAGTTTCTCCATACTGGATCGTGACCGGTCCCGATCCTGACAAACCGTGAAATTTTATAAAACCAAAGGTCTCCTTGCCAAAATCATAAAGCCTGCCCCCCTTAAGTTCCTTCATGTCAACATAGTCCATAGGGGTGGTTTCAAGCCTGAATTCGGAAGGTTTTACTGTTGGGGCGTTCAGGTCACCTGTACCGGCATTAATATAATATCCTGATGGTGAATCCGGATGTCTCATATTCACAGTCAACCGTTCCCGTTCCAAAGGACTGGCCATCCATGAAATGTCTGACATGATCGTCTTCCCTTTCACATAAACAGCAGGAACCGTGGCATAACTTAAACCCATGAACGGAACTTCATGTGTGTGTGTGTGGCCGACATGAATATGTATTGTTTCTCGAGCCCAGTTGCATCAATAACATATTGCATAGTCTCCTGTGGATACGGAATTCCGACCATGTCAAATGTGATAAAAAGGCTCTCTTTCTCACCGTCGTATAAAGATATTACAGGTACAAAGATGTGGTTATCTATTCGGTCAAAGGTTCCTAAAGGGGGTTGAGGCAGTGGCAAAATGCTGCCCGGGGGAGTAATATCGCCTTTCGCCGCTCCGGCACTTAAGGGATATTTTTTTACATTACCCTGACCATTAGTTACAGTACTTTTCGTGGCAATGACTTCGACTGGTTCGCTACCAAATGCTATCTCCGAAAAAGAAAACACCAATAGCAGTATTAACAAAAATCCTTTTATACATTTAACTATTTTCATAATAATTTCTCCTTTTTTTAGATTCTAAAATATTGACCAAAAGCAATATTATTTTGCTTCTAAGTTTTTAAAAAATTCACCATACAATTTCATGAAATTTCCAAAGTTTTTTGTAACCTCTCCTTTCTCGGTTGTATGGATATAAAGCTTCTGCCCTTCCTTTATAAACTTTGTCAGAAATGTTTCAATTTCAAGCCAATTGTCTATCATGGGTGTTGCAGAAATAATATGATCTGCTTCAGGGAAATCATAAAACCAATAAGGAGAATTCATTTCTTCCAGATGTTTGTGGACATATACGGGGCCATAACCTGCAAAACCTTCATGATTTACATCATAAGTAACCAATTGATCCTTTGAGCCATGGAAAAACATCCAGGCACCGGGCTTTTGTTTCCACTCCAGGGTGGTATCTGTATCCTTAAACCAAAAAGCACCAGCCATTGAAATAACACCGGCATAATTGAAATCTTCCGGGAGGTATTTTTGGGCCGGTGGACTACGATTACAAATTCCATACCCGGCCATATTGCTGTTTGTTGCACCGGCACTACTGCCAAGAATAACGATTTTTGCTTTATCAATATTCCATTCATCCGAATGCTTTAAAATGTAAGCAGTGGCGTCATATAAATCTTCAACGCCCATTTGAATGGCCTCTGCATATTTTTCTACTCCATTTTTATCATTAAACTCACCTTTTTCTTTTGCCATTTTTATTCCAAACCGGTAATCTATTGAAACGACTATATATCCTAAAGTAGCAAAATGATGAAAGAACGGAGTTGTCATTTTATCTTCACGGCTACCCACTTCCCAGCCACCACCAAAAGAATAAATAATAACCGGTAGTTTGCCCTCTGTTTTCACCGAATTATTTGAGTACCGGTCTAATTTAAGCTCATATCCATCTCTTTCTGTATAAGTGAATGTTTGCTTTGTAATGGGGTTATCTTGCGCATTAATACCATCATGTATCCCAAGAAAAGTTGTAATTGTCAGAATCATAAATGTTTTCATATCATTGAAATCAGTTAATTTTAAAAAGCCATTGTGTGAAAAAGATATTTGTGTAAAAAAGATATTAAGGACCGCGAATTGAATTTACAGGGCAAAAATCAGGACTGTGTCTTTTATTTATATTATTTGGTATACTTGTTCATAAAGGCAAGCATCCTGTCAAAACATTCTTTTGCATATCTGTTTGTATTAATCAGGTTTAAATATCCATGTGGTAATTCCCCATAGCTTTTGTCACGATAATAGAATTCATTATTTATACCGTATGAAGTAAGTACTTTTGATAATGTTTCCATATCATCCGGAAAACCGCCCACATTTCCGGCATTTAAAAAAGAAGGGGGATAGTTACCGTTTACATAGGGTATTGGATTGTACACTTTTAATAGCTCACTTTTTTTTAAGTTTGTAACACCAAAGTAGCTTTTAAACAACAGACGTGCACGAAAATTAAAATTTGCAGGTATGAGCGCGGCATCATCTATTACAAGTGCTTTTACCTGGTATTTTGTGATAAACGGATGAATATTTAAATCATTTCTGTAATCCTCATTGGCGAGAAGAGCTCCGTACTGACTTGTCATAATAGCACCGGCTGAACCACCCATAATAACAACATTGTCCATATCCAAACCGTATTCCCGACCATTTTCAACCAAAAAATTAACTGCCTGGTTCATTTGAATTAATGGAACAGGAAAATGATAGTCCGGTACTAAAGCATAATTGACATTTATGAAATTATAACCCTCTTTTACAATTGCATCCAGTAGAATATTAAATTCATTATCTACAGCCAGTGGATCACCCATTGCCTTATCACCACCAAAATAGCCGCCACCATGAAAATAAATAACAGTGGGCCTTTGCTCTGCTGTATCTTCATTGGGATATGAAATATCCAGATAACTATTCGGATATTCATTGCCGTATTTGATATCATGAACATATAAAATACCATTACTTTTAACATCTGTCCCTGGTTCATTAAAAGGCTCGAATGAATTAATCGGATTATCA
Organism: Bacteroidales bacterium; assembly: GCA_016936215.1. Classification (GTDB taxonomy): domain Bacteria; phylum Bacteroidota; class Bacteroidia; order Bacteroidales; family UBA10428; genus JAFGPL01. Next base: position 2,927 of record JAFGPL010000328.1, on the reverse strand, counting down.
CCGTATAGTGCCTTTTGTATTAAGCCCACAACAGCCTGTGGGTGGCTATTCACAAAAAGAATTAATCCGGTTCCCATGAGGATTAAAACCAATAAGATTATTCCTAAAATCCGTAATACTTTATATCTTTTTTTTTCTTTTTTCATTATTTCAACCGTTTATTAGGTCTTATAAAAATGAGCTTGAAGGATTATCATTCATAAAAATCCGTTCTTCCTGGTGGGGATCTTTAACAGCTTGGCTTTTATCAATATCGAAAACCATAGTATGACGGTCTTCCAGGGTATAAGCAGGCCATTTCAATCCTTGGTGGCTTGGGTCGCTGTCTCTGGCAAAAGCAGCCCAAGCCCCGCTAAGCTGTTTTGATAACTGTACTGATTCGGGATAATATGTCAGGCGCATGGTCAGGGGAAGATCTGCAGTGTGAAAGGCCCTGAGATTTCCATCAAGCAAAGGTGTGTTCCATTGAAAGTAATACATAAAAACATTTGCCTGTCCCCTTGCAAGATGCAGCTCAGCCTGTCTTGTAGCTTTCCAGCGCACACCCCGGTCAGTGGAAATACGGAAATAAAGATCGCTGGGGCTTTCATTGGGGTGAGCCCGTTTATAAAGCGAAATAACGTTATCAACCTTATTTTCCGGAACCTCTGCTTTAATAAGTTCTTCTTTTAAACCAGCGTCATCCAGATTATAAAGTTTTTGATTTGCAAGTGCAAAAAGAGTACTTTCATCTTTATCACACCCTACTATAAGCGGAATATCTGCCGATAATTCAGGAGATTCGGGATCCCAGGGATGTCGTAACAGGGTATGGCCGTCAATTACGGGGCCAGGTCCCAAAACTCCCCCGGAAATACCGGCTTTGAACAGGTCTGCAGAAGGCACCTTGTGAATATCTTCCACTTTGGTTATTCCGACTTTTTGCATCAATTCTTTAGCGGCTGTTGCAGCCGTTTGTGCATCAATTGCCTGCAGCATACTGCCGCTCTGAATAGCAGCATTGTGGAAAAGTCCGGATGCTGCCGGCATTGCCAGCAGGGTTGATATCTTAGCCCCGCCGCCTGATTCGCCAAATATCATAACATTGCCCGGATCGCCTCCAAAATTTTCGATATTGTCACGAACCCACTCAAGGGCGGCAACAAGATCAAGCATCCCCGGATTTCCAATGGCATATTTTTCGCTTAGCCCGCCAAGATATGTGAAACCAAACACATTTAAGCGGTGGTTTATTCCCACAAGAACCACATCCTGCTCCTTTACATGCTTGTCACCCAAGACGGTCATCACTCCTGAACCTGAATCAAAGCCGCCTCCATGTATGTACACCATGACCGGACGCCTGCCCGAAAGGGAAGGGGTCAATACATTGAGATTCAAACAATTTTCACTATCCGTCTGTTTGTATAAATCCTCATAATCTTGACGTCCTCCAACGAAATAAGAGCCAACCTCTCCTGCATCGCCCAAAGATGGAGCCTGGACACATCTTGCCCCGTTGGCAGTAGCACAGTCCTTTATGCCTGTCCATTTTATGGGTTTTGATGGTGGCAAAAACCGTGCTTCACCCTCTGTTAGCCCGCCGTAAGGAATTCCCCTGAAAATCTTTACTCCGTTGAATTCATATCCCCTGACCTTGCCATACACAGTTTCAGCATCTAAGGTATCTCCGTTTTTTATGGATAGGATATTTGCAAAAAGCGGATTTACATGACCTGCAAGCATGATGGCTGGTATACTGGCCATTGTTTTTTCAAAAAACATTCTTCTTTTCATCCGATTATAATTTATTCATCAATGGTTAGATAGAACCTCACTTTAAAGCTTCGTTATGCACAAGACATCTTTAATAACCAAAATATTTCTTTATATAAGCCAGTGTAGTTTTAATACGTTCATCTGTATTTTCCTGATCCCCGGTAAGCCCATGCCCCAAATCAGGAAATACTCTATATTGATAATCTATTCCAGCCTCCTCCAGTGTTATCGCTAATTTCTCCCCATGTATTACCAATGGATCTTTTGCTCCATAGAATAGTAAAGAGGGAGTAGAATTACTATTTATATAAAAATTTGGTGAAATAGAATCAAGAATATTATCTGCCAGTCCATTCTTTATTTGTTCATCAGTTACAGCTTTACCAACCATACTGCTAATTATGAATTCAGCATTAATATTACTATCTGCTTCGGCAAGCATTTCTTTTAACTGTGGATATAGCAGATGCATGTCAATAGGACCAGACTTGTTAATTACCAGCACAATTGGTATTGTAGAAATATCAGCTCTGGAATTAGTATATAAGGATGATAAATGTGCGCCTGCCGATCCTCCGTCCAATGCCAGCCTGGTGACATTATATCCCTTATTTTCTAATTCTGTTTTTAGGTCAGCTATACATGACTGTATTTCATCTAATACTTTGAATATGGAGTAGTTTTCTGTTGTACCCAGTAAAGAATAATTCATACTGGCTGTAATATATCCAGCCTTTGCATATATTTTACACTCCGGGGCGTTCCACATTTTATCACCTCCTGCCCAGCCTCCGCCGTGAATAAATAAGACCACACCAACGTCATCTTTTCTTGAATGATTTGCGGGAATGTATAAATCATATTTGTTAATTTCTTTATCACCATATGAAATATCTTTATATATGATCCCATCACTCTCATTCCACTCAACGCTATCTTCAAATTGTTCTGCTATATGGTAAGGTTCTGCCCCTGACACCGCTAACCTCAATAAAGAAAAAACAAATGTTAATAATAAAATTCTCATTTTCAGACCCCTCCATTAATTACAATAAATATTTTATATTTCACTTATTTGGGCTATAATTCCTTCTTTCATCTATATATTTATAAATTATTTGTAAGGATAAATTGATGTTCTTCGAATCACTTCTCCTGAATCATCTTTT
>JAFGPL010000327.1 GCA_016936215.1 Bacteroidales bacterium | reverse complement strand
TTTTTTATTTAACATGAACATTTTTGTTGCAAAATTGAATTTCAGGACATCCAGCGATGTTCTGCGTGAAACTTTCGAAGAGTATGGTGAAGTGTCTTCAGCCAAAGTAATTATGGATCATGCTACAGGCCGTTCCAAAGGATTCGGGTTTGTTGAGATGCCAAACGATCAGGAAGCCGGAAAGGCAATTGATGAACTTAATAATTTTGAACTTGAAGGCAGTAAGATCGTAGTAAAAAAAGCCAATCCGAGAAACGATAACGGATCAGACCGCAGGTCATTCAGGCCAAGAGATTAATTTTTCGCTAATGTGCCGTTCCTTCGCATAAGGGTTTTTTCTATTGACAAGAAAAAAAGTATTTGAAAACATAGTCTTACTTTAAGGGGTTTATCAGATAAAGATAAACCCTTTATTTTTTTAGGTTATACCCGAAAGATCTTTAAGTGCCAGCATAAGTGCCTGTGTACCTTTTTTGCCATACCCCTTGGCTTTTACCGAAAGATAAAGCTGGTGTGCCAAAGCAAGCCCGGGCAGAACAATACCCATCCTTTCTGCTTCAACCAGTGCTATGCCCATGTCTTTAATGAAATGGTCAACAAAGAAGCCCGGTTCGAAATCGCCTTTGGTAATTCTTGGCGCAAGGTTGTCTATTGTCCAGCAGGCAGCAGCGCCTCCGCCAATGGCTTTGAGCATGGTTTCCATGTCCAATCCGGCCCTGAAGCCATAGATTAGGCTTTCACAGACTCCAACCATGGTAGAGGCAATGGTTATCTGGTTGGCCATTTTGGTATGCTGGCCCGACCCTGCGCCTCCGGTATGGATAATTTTTTTACCCAGCAGTTCAAAAAGTGGTTTTATGTTTTCAAATACATCATGATCGCCCCCTGCCATTATAGAAAGGGTGCCATTCCTGGCGCCGATGTCGCCGCCCGATACAGGTGCATCAAGGGCAAAAGCGCCTTTTTGGGAAGCTGCCTGGTATATTTCGATGGCAAGTTGCGGGCTGGTAGTGGTCATATCAACAACTGTTTTACCTGTATACATAGAACGCAAAATACCGTTTTCGCCAAAATAGACCTGTTTCACATCGTTAGGGTATCCTACCATGGTAAACACTATATCCGATGCCTCGGCAACCTGTTGCGGGCTGTCGCACCAAACAGCGCCTTTTTCTGTTAACCCGGCCGCTTTCGATCTGGTGCGGCTATGAACATAACCTTTGAAACCGGCAGATAATAAGTGCCCAAACATGGGAGTTCCCATTACGCCTGTTCCAATCCATCCCAGTTTTAAAGACTGCTTGTCCATGACTTATGGGTTTGTGTTGTGGTATTAAAAATAAATCTTTGGCCCTGTCAGGTATTTTTTTACCAGATTACGCTGAAAATCTGAAAAATCATTGTTTTCAAGGTGTATCTCTTTCAGGCTTTTAAGTCCCCCGATCTCCCGTTGCAGCAACCTAATTTTATTATCGCTCATATCAAGATATTCAAGGTTCCCGAGTCTTCCGATATATTTTGATACAGAATAGATGCGGTTGTTATTCAGATAGATCTGTTTGAGGTTTTCAAGCTGGCTGATCTCATTTTCTATTCTTTCGATGTTGTTTCTTGAAAGGTTCAGGTATTCGAGTGTTTTTAGCGCGTAGATGCCCGAAGGTACAGATTTTATCCTGTTTAGTTCAAGGTCGAGCCTGAGCAGGTGCGGAAAAGAACTTCCTTTCAGGTTAAGGTCACTAATTTCATTGATACTAAGATTAAGATCGGTTAAATTTTCGAGTACAAGGGTGCTGTTACCAAACGATTTTATCTTGTTGTTTGATAAATCTATTTTCTGAAGGTTTTTCATCCCGGTAAAGTCGGGCAGTTTCGTGATTTTGTTTTGCGAAAGGTTCAGGTTCACGAGATTGGTAAGCCTGTTTACAGATTCAGGTAATGATTTCAAGTTGTTTTTACTCAGGTTAAGTTCTGTAATCAGGGACAGGTTGCCAAAAGACGCGGGCAATGTTTCAAGCTGGTTGTCATAAAGATTTATTTCCCTGAGGTTTTTCAGGTTACCGATATTTTCCGGAAGGCTTTTAAGTCTATTCCGCTCAAGGTGAAGCATGGTTAATTTACGCAAATTTCCGAAAGTATGGGGCAGTGAATCAAGCTGGTTCCAGTTCAGGTCAATTTTTTTCAGGTTTTTCAGGTTCCCGGTGGTTGCAGGCAAACCTTTGAGCCTGTTTGAAAAAAGGTCAAGCTCTTCGAGGTATTGCAGTTTTTCAATCTTAGCCGGGATACTGTCCAGTTTGTTTTCCCCCAGCATTAACTTTTGCAGGTTTGGCAATGTCCACAGCGCTTCGGGCAGTGTCGAAATGCTGTTATTGCGAAGGTAAAGCTCCTGAAGGTTTTTAAATTTAAATACTTCATCGGGAATTGTGGTAAGTTTATTACCGTCAAGGTTAAGAATGTAAACCCTTTTTTTGTTCAACAGGGCTTCTTCAAGGGAGCGGTATGTCTTTGGATTTTTAAGTACTGCAGGGGCTTTCTGTTTTTTTTGTGCATGAAGTGATATCGGATTAATGAATAAACTGCCTGTAATAATAATCGCGATGCTAAATATTCTCATTTGTAAATAATTAAAAAATATAATAAAAATTTCTAATAATATAAACCTGTCCTTAATGATTTTCAGGGTTCAATGCTATAAGAAAGGCAAAAATACAATAAACGTTTTAAAAGCCCAATGAATGTTTTACAACTAAAGCATATTTACAGGGATGTAAAGATGTTAGTTTTTTTATTTTTTCAGACAGAACAAATTTATTATTATTATTCTTTGTAAATTCATCAAAAAAACCATGATCGTTACATTCGTAAATATTTGGGTGAAGGAAGAATACATAGATGCTTTTATTAAGGCATCACGCGAAAACCACCTGGAAAGTATAAAAGAATCCGGCAACCTCAGGTTCGACATTCTTCGTGATCCCGGTGATCCCTCTAAGTTTGTTTTTTATGAAGCATATACCTCGGAGGAATACGCGGACGGGCATAAAAAAACCCCGCATTACCTGAAATGGAGAGATACGGTGGCAGACTGGATGGCAAGGCCACGTGAGGGGGTGAGATACAATATTCTTTATCCTGAAAATGAATTATTATGATTGGACCATTCGCCATATCAAGGTTACCAGGAATTGTATTTGGTGCAGGGAGTATTTCCCGATTACCTGAAATACTAAAAGGATTTGGCAGCACCTTTCTTGTGGTTACTGGTGGTGAATCTTTTCAGGCCGGGCCATATGGCAGAAAATTATTTGATACATTGTCTATAAAGGGTTATAATGTTTTCAGGGCTAAAATCCACAGGGAGCCCTCACCTTCGGATATTGATGAGATTGTGGTGCAATATTCCGGCAAACCGATAGATGCTGTTATCGGTATAGGCGGGGGCAGCGTGATTGATGCGGCGAAGGCTGTATCAGCCATGCTTAAACTAAAGGCGCCGGTTAAAGATTATATAGAAGGGGTAGGGGACAAAACCCACCCGGGTATAAAACTGCCATTTATAGCTGTGCCTACAACAGCAGGCACAGGCAGCGAAACAACAGAGAATGCGGTGTTAAGTGAAGTAGGTGAGAATGGGTTTAAAAGGTCGTTGCGACATCCTGCGCTTATGCCCGATATTGCCCTGGTTGACCCTGAACTTACACTCGGCTGTCCGCCCGGCATAACAGCGGCAAGCGGCATGGATGCTTTGACCCAGTCGCTCGAAGCTTTTTTGTCGGTAAAGGCCAACACATATACCGATTCACTGGCGCCTGAAGCCATAAAGCTGCTAATTGAAAACCTGCCTTTGACCGTTCAAAATCCGGGTAACCTGGATGCCAGGACAGCGGTGGCTTATGGTGCAATGATATCAGGTATTCTGCTTGCAAATGCCGGGCTCGGCCTGGTTCATGGCTTTGCTTCATCGGTGGGCTGCTTAATTGAAATACCGCATGGTGTGTTGTGTGGCACCCTTATCGGGGCAGCCAACAGGTATATATTAAAAAAACTGCTATCAGGGGATGGTAATAGCAGGTACATCATGAAATATGCACTGCTTGAACGCATGATTAACCCTGCAGGGCCTGTTGACGATGCGGAGGCAGCAAAATTATTCGTTGCAAGGCTTGAACAGCTTGCTGATGAACTACATCTGCCCAAACTTGGCGGTTATGGCCTTACAATCAACAAGATCGAAATGATTGCAGACCAGACAGGGCAGAAAAATAACCCGGTAGTACTGGATAAAGAAGAACTGAAAAATGTTCTGATCTCAAGGTTATGAATATTGAAATTATTACAACTATTCAGCGACACTGCCGTATAACAATTAATTTTATTGAAATTTTAACCGGAGTTATCCGATTCAATACAAAGCATGGGTCATAAGGTTTTAGTAGTAGACGATACAAGTATTAACAGGGAACTGATCCTGAATATCCTAAAAAATACCAACGGAGAATACGAGGTGCTTGAGGCAGCCAACGGGCTGGAAGGATATAATATCGCCCTGGAACAATTGCCCGACATTGTACTTATGGATATCAGGATGCCTGAGGTGGATGGTATTGAGGGTATCAAATTGCTAAAATCCAATGATTTAACTAAAGAAATCCCCGTACTTGTGCTTACAGCATACAGCTCGCCAGAGAACCTGAAAGAGTGTTTTGAAGTCGGGGCATTCGATTATATTACAAAGCCGATTAATTCAGAAGAACTGGTCTCGAGGATTAAAAAGGCATTGGGCGTTAACCTGCAAATCCGAACCATACAGGATAGAATTGCTGAGTTTGAAGATAAAAAAAGCGAGTTTGAAAATCTCGCAATCATATCCGGAAACCGGCAAAACTCTTTTATACTGATTAAAACAGACGGAGAGCTTGAATGGGCAAGTGAGGGATTTGAAGGGCTGCATGGTATGCCGCTTGAGGAGTATAAGCAGAAAATGGGGAGTACAATCTTCAGCTTATGCCAGGACCCTGAAATAATCGCACAATTCAATAAGTGTGTGGCGAAAAAAATACCGATTGAGTTTTCTTCGAAAATTATTAAAAAAGGTGGAGAAGAACAATGGATACAGACTTTTATATCACCTAAACTAAATGAAAACCAAGAGGTTGAAAGACTTATTGCCACCGAGGTTGACATATCATCAGTAAAGAAGAAAGAAGAAGAGCTGAACAAACAAAACCAGCGCATGCAGGCTATTATGCAGAATCTGGAAAAGGCCAACCAGCAGCTTGCTATTCAGCGCGATGAAATAAACCACCAGAAACAGTTGATCCAGGAAGAGCAGAACAAATCTGAAAAACTACTTTTGAACATTCTTCCTTTTGAGATCGCGAAACAGTTAAAAAGCAAGGGAAAAGCAACAAGCCGGCAGTACAAGGTAGTATCAGTGCTTTTTGCCGACTTCAAAGGTTTTTCAAAATTTTCCATGGAGCTTGAACCCAATGATCTTGTGAACATCTTAGACACCTATTTTGCCAAGTTTGATGAAATAATCGGGAAGCATTATCTCGAAAAGATCAAAACAATTGGAGATGCTTACATGTGCGCAGGGGGGCTGCCTCTGAGGAACAAAAGTAACCCCTTCGATGCCGTTCTTACCGGGCTGGAAATTCAAAATTATATGAACCGTTTGAATGACAGTAAAGTGGTAAACAACCTCTCTGTATGGGAGTTGAGGGTGGGCATACACACCGGGCCGGTTGTGGCAGGTGTGGTAGGGCGAAAGAAATTTGCCTACGATATATGGGGAGAGACGGTAAATATTGCAAGCCGCATGGAGCAATCAGGCCACGTTGGTATGGTGAATGTTTCGGGTGATACCTATGAATATATCAAGGATTTTTTCTTATGCGACTACAGGGGAAAGATTGAAGCAAAGAATATCGGTAAGGTGGACATGTACTTTGTTAACCGCCTGAAACCCGAGTTTTCAATGGATGATGACGGTATCGTCCCGAATGAGCATTTCATTAACCTGGTTAACAGGCTTTAGCTTACCTGTGCCTCTCCTCCAGCACTTTTACAACATCTTCAATACGGTAAGATTTTGCCGTAAGCAATACCAGCAGGTGATAAACCAGGTCGGCTGCCTCGTTAAGAAAGAGATTATCGTTTTGGTCTTTCGCTTCAATAATGAGTTCTACTGCTTCTTCGCCAACCTTCTGTGCAATTTTGTTGATCCCTTTGGAGAAGAGTTTTGTTGTGTAAGAGTTTTCAGGCATTTTCGTTTTACGGTCATCTATAATGTCCTGCAGGTGTTTTAAAAATTCAATGTTATTGTTGGCCATGTTGAGATGTATTTAATTTGCTGATAATATCAAGTCTTACGGGTATATTTCTTTCGTTGAGGAAGGTTTTTAATTCCGGCACGGTAATCTCCCTGAAATGAAAAATGCTGGCAGCCAGTCCTGCATCTGCTTTTCCGGAGGTAAAAACTTCGGCGTAATGTTCCATATTTCCCGCGCCTCCGGAGGCAATTACCGGGATAGAAAGATTTTCCGATAATTTTGCTGTGGCTTCACAGGCAAATCCGTTTTTTGTACCATCGTGGTTCATTGAGGTAAACAATATTTCTCCTGCGCCCCTGTTTTGAGCCTCTTTCGCCCAGGAGAAAAGCTCTTTTTCTGTGGGTATCCTTCCGCCATTGATGTATGCAACCCATTGCCCGTTTTTTTCTAAGGCATCAATAGCTACCACCACAAACTGGCTTCCGAAATGCAACGCCATCGAGTTAATCAGGTCAGGGTTTTTAATGGCGGCAGAATTGATGGATACCTTATCAGCACCAGCGGCAAGCAGTGCCTCAATGTCTTTGAGTTCTGAAATACCCCCGCCAACGGTGAAAGGTATGTTTACATTTTTCGCGATGCGTTTTACCAGTTCTACGAAGGTTTTCCGGCCTTCGTGCGAGGCGGTAATATCAAGAAAGACGAGTTCGTCGGCACCCTGGTCGGCATACATAGCCCCCAGTTCAACCGGATCGCCTACTTCGCGAATGTTTACGAAATTTATACCTTTAACGGTCATGCCGTTTCTTACATCAAGACAGGGAATGATACGTTTTGCGAGCATTGGTCTTTTTTTAAAGATATTTGTGCAATTGGTCGAGGGTAATCCTGTTTTCATAAATGGCTTTGCCGATAACAACCGATTGAACACCGGTTTTTTCGAGTTCCTCAATATCGTTAATAGAAGAGATACCGCCACTGGCAATGATGTGCACCTCTGCCAGCAGTTGCAGGATACTCTTGTAAAGCGAAATGGCCGGGCCATTTAACATGCCATCTCGCGAAATATCTGTACACAGCACTTTTCGTATACCTGTCTGCATTTTTTCAATAAGAAAATCAAACAGGTCTATATCGGTGGTCGTCATCCATCCTGAAATAGCGATTTTGTAATCACGCACATCAGCGCCAAGTATTATTTTATCTCTACCGTATTTGTCAACCCATGTGTCAAGGTTACACGGATTGGTGATGGCCACGCTGCCAATGGTTGCCATTTTTGCACCATTGTCAAATACTTTTTGAATGTCCTCATCCGATTTTATTCCACCGCCAAAATCAATGACGAGATTCGTCTGAGAAGCAATATCCGAAAGCACTTTCATGTTTACCACATGTTTTGCTTTGGCGCCGTCAAGATCAACAAGATGCAGCCTTTTCAGACCGGCATCCTCAAATTGTTTTGCCACTTCTACAGGCTGTTCGTTGTAGATTTTTTTTGCTTCATAATTACCCTGTTCAAGCCTTACGCATTTGCCGTCAATAATGTCAATGGCAGGAATTATTTCTATCATTTCTTTATGTTTAAAAAATTTTCAAGAATTACAGCCCCTGTTTTTCCACTTTTTTCGGGATGAAATTGTGTGGCATAAAAATTATCTTTCTGCAATGCAGCGCTGAACGGCTCTATGTAATCACAGTATGCAGCAGTATCATTTCCGGTGGAAGCATAATAGCTGTGTACAAAATAAACAAAATTGTTGTCGGGAATGTTTTTAAAAAGTTCGCCTTTCATATTATAGAGGCTGTTCCATCCCATCTGTGGTACCTTGTGTATGCTCTCGTTACCGGGTTTGGGCATAAATTTTTTAACTTCTTCATTGAAAATTCCGATACAAGGGGTGTCGTTTTCTTCAGAATGCATACACATCAGTTGCATACCAAGGCATATGCCGAGAACTGGTTGCTTTAACCCCTTTATGAGTAAATCGAGTTTTTCTTTTTTGAGATACCCCATGGTGGTGCTTGCCTCGCCAACACCCGGAAATATTACCCTGTCAGCGTTTTTTATTTCCTCATGCTCATTGGTAATCAAAGGTTTTATGCCAAGCCGCTGAAGGGCATAGTCCACCGACATGATGTTACCCGCATTGTATTTTATGATCACTACTTTCATTTATGAAATAATTGTTAAGTCAAAAAGTAACTAGCCGAGCTTTTTATTCTTCAGCCATTGTTATCCAAATACGATCGTCCTGTTGTTATAAACCAGTGTACGTCTTTGCAGGTGCAGCAATACAGCCCTTGATAAAACAATTTTTTCAAGGTCCTTTCCTTTCCTGATGATTTTTTCTATGCTGTCTGTGTGGCTGATGCGTGATACATCCTGCTCGATGATAGGCCCCGCATCGAGTTCTGTGGTGACATAATGACTGGTTGCCCCGATGATTTTCACCCCTCTTTCGTAAGCCGAGTGATAGGGTTTTGCCCCCGGAAAGGCTGGCAGAAAAGAGTGGTGTATGTTGATAATCCTGTTGGGGTAATCATTGATGATCTTATCAGAAACAATTTGCATATACCTGGCAAGGACAATAAAATTTATGTTGTGCTTTTTTAAAAGCGCCAGTTCCTTTTCCTCAACATCAGCTTTATTTGAGTTGTTGACAGGGAAGCAATGGAAGGGAATTGAGAATTTTTCTGCAACATTCTTCAGATCGTTATGGTTACTAATGATCAGGGGCACTTCGACATTCCATTCACCCGAATGGACCCTGGCAAGTATATCGTAAAGGCAATGCGAGAATTTTGAGACAAATATGGCCATTCGGGGTGGTTCGTCCGGAAAGTAAATACGCCAGCTCATATTATATTTTGCAGCAATCTGAGTGCCGAAAAAATCGGCAATTTTTTCACGCGGGATCAAAAACTTGTCAAGTTCCCATTGCACCCGCATAAAAAATATTTTTTCCTGGTGGTCAACATGCTGTTCAAGGTAAATGATGTTCCCGTTATTGTTATCGAGAAACTCGGTAATTTTTGCCACAATGCCTTGTTTGTCAGGGCAATGCATTAGGATGATGGCCGTGTTGTTTAGTTTGTCTGGCATATACTTTTATTAGATAACCCCCTTGGTGGAAGGGAGGTTAAAGTTATAAATATCTTTTTTAACAGCCATTTTAATTGCCCTTCCAAGGGCTTTAAAAATAGCTTCTATCTTGTGGTGTTCATTTTGTCCTTCTGCTTTGATGTTCAGGTTACACCTTGCCGCATCGGCAAATGATTTAAAGAAATGCATGAACATTTCAGTTGGCATTTCACCGATTTTTTCACGGTTGAAGGTAGCATCCCATACCAGCCAGCTCCTGCCCGAGAAATCTATGGCGACTTGTGCAAGGCAGTCGTCCATTGGCAAAACAAATCCATATCGTTCAATTCCGGCTTTGTTGCCAAGGGCTTTTAACAAGGCCTCGCCCAGTGCCAGGGCGGTATCCTCTATGGTGTGGTGTTCATCTACGTGAAGGTCGCCATTTACTTTTATGGTAATATCGCTGCCCGAATGTTTTGCAACCTGGTCAAGCATGTGGTCGAAAAATCCCATCCCGGTTGAAATATCAGATTTTCCGGATGCATTGATTGTTACACTTGCAAAAATATCCGTTTCCCTGGTTTTACGGTGAACCGTGGCGCTGTTTTCATACCCGGCAATAAACCTGTAAATATCATCCCAGTTATTGCTTATCAGCGCACATGTTGTTTCGAGGTTAGATTGGGCTGCTTTGTCCCTGCCGGTTTCATCAAAAAAATATATGGCTTTTGCCCCAATATTTTTAGCAAGTTCAACGTCGGTAAGCCTGTCTCCTATAACGAATGAATTCTTCAGGTCATAATCACCTGCAAAGTATTTTTTAAGCAGGCCGGTCTTTGGTTTTCTGTTTGGTGAATTGTCTTCGGGAAAGCTCTTGTCAATCAATACATCATCGAATGTTACCCCTTCATTTTCGAATGCTTTAATCATTTTATCCTGAACTATTCTATAACTTTCCTCAGGATATGAGCTGGTCCCAAGCCCATCCTGGTTGCTGACGATCACCAGTTCGAAGCTGAGGTTTTTGCGCAAATAATAAAGGTTACGGAAAACTTTTGGTATGAATTCAAGTTTCTCCAACGAGTCTACCTGAAAAGTTACCGGGGGTTCAACAATCAGTGTTCCGTCCCTGTCAAGAAATATTGCTTTTTTCATCTGTTAATCAGTTTTTTATAGGGTTTTTTCAAATTCTGCAAGGGCTTTGAGTAATTTATCATTTTCTTCAGGCCTTCCCACCGTTATTCTCAGGCAACCATCGCAAAGGCTTACTTTCGACCTGTCCCTTACAATAATTCCCTCGCCTACAAGATGCTTATAAAGCAGTTCGGGTGATTTGACTTTTACAAGTATAAAATTGGCATCGGATGGATAAACATTGATTATCTGGGAATATTCCGGTAAAGCCGTGACCAGTCTTTTCCTCTCCTTTATGATCTCTTCCACCCACCCGTTGTGGGTATTTTTATTTTCAAGTGCTTCAGCGGCAATTCTTAAAGTAGTGCTGTTCACGTTGTATGGGTATTTTATTTTGTTCATGACAGAAATAACCCTTTTGTCAGCAAAACACATCCCCAACCTGATACCCGCCAGTCCCCAGGCCTTGCTGAATGTCTGCAAAATTACAAGATTCTGGTATTCAGCCAGTTTTGTGAGAAAACTTTCCCTGTTTGAAAAATCAATATAGGCTTCATCAAGTACAACCAGGTTTTTAAATCGGTTGAGGATTTCAACAATAGCCTCCTCACTGAAATCGTTGGCAGTCGGGTTGTTCGGAGAGCACAGGAAAAGCAGTTTGGTGTTGCTGTCTGCCTCTTGCATAAGTTGTTCAATATCTGGTTGAAAATCGTTGGTAAGCAATACCTCGTTGTATTCAACTTCATTGATGTCGGCACATACCTTGTACATGCCGTAAGTCGGGTCAACGGACAAGATTTTGTCTTTGCCGGGCTGACAAAAAGCCCTGATAAGCAGGTCGATAGCTTCATCACTGCCATTGCCAAGGAAAATCATTCCAGGTTCCACACCTTTCATTTTGGCAATTTTTCGTTTCAGGTTCCACTGCAACGGATCGGGATAACGGTTATAAAGCGTGTTATTCGGGTTTTCGTTGGCATCGAGAAATACTGCCCCCTCGCCTGTAAATTCGCTTCGGGCAGAGGAATATGGTTTCAACCTGCTTATGTTTGACCTTATTAGTTTATCTATATCCAAAGTTTTCATAGTTTACCTGTTTCATTTAGTCTTACCTCAACTGCATTTTTATGTGCCGTGAGATTTTCTGATTCTGCCATTATTTCTATGGCAGGGCCGATAAGTTTTAACCCTTCGGGGCTTATTTTCTGAAATGTAATTTTCTTTACATAGCTGTCAAGGTTTACCCCGTTGTATGCCTTTGCATGCCCGTTTGTGGGCAGTGTATGGTTCGTTCCCGAAACATAATCGCCGGCGCTTTCGGGAGTGTAATTTCCAATAAATACGCTTCCTGCATTGATAATTGCATCGGCAACAACTTCAGCATCTTTGGTAGAGATGATAAGATGTTCAGGGGCATATTCGTTAATCAACCCGATCATGTCGGATATATTTTTCATCAGGACGATACGGCTGTTTTTGAGTGATTTAGTGGCAAAATCCTTTCGGGGAAGCGTATTTAGCCGTATTTCAATTTCATGCTGCACTTCGCTGATGATTTTTTCTGAATTGGTAACAAGGATAACCTGGCTGTCGTTTCCATGTTCAGCCTGAGAAAGAAGGTCGGTTGCGATAAATGCCGGATTTGCAGAATCATCTGCCATTATGGCCACCTCCGATGGACCGGCCGGCATATCAATGGCAACATTGCCTTGAGAAACGATTTGTTTTGCAGCGGTGACATATTGATTGCCGGGGCCGAATATTTTATACACCCCGGGGACAGATTCGGTGCCATAAGCCATAGCGCCGATGGCCTGTACTCCGCCAAGTTTAAAAACACGGGTTACCCCTGTTATTTTAGCTGAATAAAGTATGGCCGGGTGAATATTACCCGATTTGTCGGGGGGTGTGCAAAGAATAATTTCACGGCAACCTGCAATCCTGGCAGGGATGGCAAGCATAAGTACTGTGGAAAAAAGCGGTGCGGTGCCGCCGGGGATATAAAGTCCGACTTTTTCAATGGCCACGCTTTTTTGCCAGCACAATACCCCTGGTTGAGTTTCAATTTTTTTTACTTCGGTTTGCTGCGCCCTGTGAAATTTTTCAATGTTTTCTGCAGCAAGATGAATGGCGTTTTTTAGTTCAGGGCTCACCTTTCCGGCTGCTGATTCAATTTCTTCCTTTGTCGCTTCGAATTTTGTGAGAGATACCCCGTCGAACCTGCTGGTGTAGTCAACCAGGGCTTTATCGCCACACATATGTATGTCATTGAGTATTTCAAGCACTTTCGGGAACAATATCCTTATGTCCTGTTGCGGTCTTTGGATAATCTCCTGTAACTCTTTCCCGGATGGATTTTTATATACCTGCATCGCTTCCTGAATTATCAAGTTATACAATCATTTTCTCAATAGGTATTACCAGTATGCCTTGGGCGCCGTATTCTTTGAGTTTTTCAATTATCTGCCAGAAGTCATTTTCGTTTACAACCGAATGCAGCGAGCTCCATCCTTTTTCTGCCAGTGGCATAATGGTAGGGCTCTTCATTCCCGGCAGCAATTGGATTATTTTATCCAGGTTCCCGTTCGGGGCATTAAGCAGGATGTATTTATTGTTTTTGGCGTTCAATACCGAATGTACCCTGAACAGAAGCTTTTCAAGTATCTGTTTTTTTTCTGAGGTCATTTCACGGTTACTGATGATTACAGCTTCAGACCGTGTAACAATTTCCACTTCTTTAAGGCGGTTGCTTATGAGGGTGCTGCCCGAACTTACGATATCGAAAATTGCATCGGCAAGCCCGATACTTGGTGCTATTTCAACCGATCCGCTGATTTCGTGTATTTCGGCATTAATTTTCTTTTCTTTAAGAAATTTTTCCAGGATAACAGGGTAGGAGGTAGCAATCTTTTTCCCAATAAAAAATGTCAGGCCATTGTATTTAATGTCCTGGGGTATGGCAAGCGACAGCCGGCACTTTGCAAATCCAAGTCTGTCGGCGATATCCACCGGTTTGTCCTGTTCCATCACTTCGTTTTCACCTACAATCCCGATATCTGCAACTTTGTCTGCCACGTATTGCGGAATATCATCATCTCTGAGGAATAAGAGTTCTACAGGAAAATTTTGTCCCACTGAGATTAGTTTAAGTTTTCCTTCCTGTGTAAGTTTTATTCCACTTTCTTCGATCAACTCAAGCGATTTTTCACTTAACCTGCCCGATTTTTGAACTGCTATTTTTAAGTTTCCGTTTTTCATTATTCTGTTTTTTATTCAAAAAAAAAGGTTTGCAGTAGTTGCAAACCTTCGTATTAAAATATCGTGATCCTGCACATACCGCACCTGTTAAAGCAATGCTGCATGATGATGATGAATATGTGCAAAAATAAAAATCATATACCGGTTTTGAAAATGCAATATTAGGAATTATTTGTAATAAATTCAATAGATTGGTAAATTTTTACTTCCGGCGTTTTTCCAACTGTTCTGTAAGCCAGTTTAACGCGTCTTCTTCTTTGGTAAACAACCTGGTGGGGCTTTTGGGCTGGCTGAATTTAAGGTAGAGGTTGGCAAAATAACTTGATATTTTTGACTCGACAATAATAGCGGTTGCTGCTACATGGGGCCTGTACTGTGCTGCAGCATACGACCTGGTTTTAGAATCAATAAACATCATGTTGCGGATGTCAATAAGATTGGCACACAGCCTGTCCCCATTCCAGGTATCACCTACATTTGTCATTTTTTCGAGCGTGTCCATGTCAAGGGTACAGTTGTTAATGGCAACATACCTGTATATCTGATCATCACCCTGTGTAATTTCGATTTTATTGTTTACAGTGGTTTTTTGCATGTGCAAATATTGCTTTTCAAAATTTCAGCCCTGTAATATTTATTTCATTAATAGTATAATGAATAGATAATCAGGTTTTTGCTATTTTTTTTAGCTTAATAACCCTGCAAATTTAACATTAAAAATTGAAATGAAAGAAATACTTCACTTAACTTGTTCGTGATGTTCTTTAACATATTGAATCACTTCGTCCACATGGCAGAAGGCGATGGCAGTATAGGTGTCTGCTGCACCGTAATAAATCGTGATCCTGCCTGTTTCGGCATCGTATATGTTCTGGCACGGAAACACCACATTTGGCACAAATCCTGAGGTTTCGTATGGTTTTTCGGGAGTAAGCAGATAATCTGCACAGCGGTATAAGACTTTATTGGGTTGGTTAATGTCAAGAATTGCCGCTCCAAAGCTGTAAACAAATCCATTGCAGGTATTTGAAACACCATGGTAAAAAAGCAGCCATCCTTCAGTG
>JAFGPL010000326.1 GCA_016936215.1 Bacteroidales bacterium | reverse complement strand
CGCCCTGGGCCAATTGACAACAATAAAAAAAGGATAGCCGAAACTATCCTTATTTGGTGGAGAATAGGGGAGTCGAACCCCTGACCTCTTGCATGCCATGCAAGCGCTCTAGCCAACTGAGCTAATCCCCCGTTAATGCAGTTCAATTCTAATAATATTTTTACCCGGGTAAAAAGTAATGTAAAGAACCGTGGCAAAAATATCAAAAAAAATTAAAATCTTACTTAACTCGTTTAATTTTATTACCTGTTCGAATTTTTCAGGCATTTACCAGTGATGAATTATCTTTTCAAAAGCATACTTGGCAGAGTCGGTTTTCAGCATTAACTTTACCCGGCATCTGAGTGCATATTGTTGTTATATTTACAAGCCTTTGCAATGGAACAATACATAAAAAATCTGATAGGCCAGGGAGAACACCAGCAACTCGATTTCAAGTTTGAAATCTCAGATGCCAAGAAGATTGCGCGTACCTTTTCAGCATTTGCCAACACCAACGGGGGAACTCTGCTGGTGGGTGTGAAAGACAACGGAGTGATTTCAGGGATCAGGACCGAAGAAGAAGATTACATGGTTGAATCGGCAGCTCACCTTTTTTGCAAACCGGCTGTTGAATATTCTACGAGAAAATGGAACGTAGGCGGCAAATGGGTTTTGGAGGTTACGATACCCGAATCTGTTAAGAAACCCACATATGCAAAAACCGAGGAAGGGAAATGGATGGCTTATGTGAGGATTAAAGATGAGAATTTTCTGGCCAATGTGGTGATGTTGAATGTATGGAAACTTAAAAATCAAAAGAAAGGAGTGTATATCAGGTATGGTATCAAAGAGAAAAAAGTACTTAAAATTCTGAAAGAGAACGAAATGCTTACATCACGGGAGATCGCAACACTGATTGAGGACAAAAAATACTTTGTAGAGAAGATACTGGCTAAACTTATTTCCATAAACGTGGTTGAAATTATTTTTTCGGAGCACTCGGTTTTTTACCACCTGCAATCCCCTGATGAATTGACATCTTGATTTTTAATAATGTATTCTTTGGTTGAGTACCATATCTGTTAAGATTTTGCTATTTTTAACATATCTTTAGTATGATTTATAGCATAACATATGTATATATTTAAATATATTTATTAATTTTGTACCGAAAAATTCAACATGAACATAACATATATGAGAAAGAAATTAGGTTTTTTAATAATTGCGGTGGCCATAATGGGCAGTTGCAAAAGCCAGAATGCAGGTGATAACAGCACAGTGAACAACAATACACCATCATTGCAGGCAAATGTTGATGAAGTGGTTTATGACAAGCCCATTCATCTTACAAAAAAAGACTTTCTTGAAAAGGTAATGGATTACGAAAAAAATCCAAGTACATGGGTTTTTAAAGGTAAATTACCCTGTATTATTGATTTTTATGCTGACTGGTGTGCTCCATGCAAGATTACTTCGCCCATACTTGATGAACTTGCAAAAGAGTATTCAGGCAAGATTCATGTTTATAAAATTGACGTTCAGGTTGAACAGGAACTTGCTGCAGTCTTTGGGGTTCAGGGTATTCCGGCTTTCCTGTATTGTCCCCTGGAGGGAAACCCGAGCATGGCTTCGGGTATCGCAAGGACTCCGGAAGAAACCAAAACAATGTTCAAGCAGAACATTGAAAGTTTTCTTCTGAAAAAAACTACCAGTAACCTCTGATAAAAAGATTTTTTAAAAAAGAGCCGCTTTGTAAAAGCTATTTTGGAATTTTCAGATAGAATATACTCCAGTTTGCTTTTATAGGGCGGTTTTTTATTTGGTAACCTTTACATACCTGGTAATTGCCCGCCCAAGTTATCATTTTTTCCATAGTTATCAACAATTCTGTTTTTTTGCCCTTATTTGGATTAATTTTACTATCCACAACTCTTATTATAAATCTGCACTAAATCAGTAATTTATAAATTCTGATATATTAACCGCTGATGTATTTAATATTTGATACAGAAACAACCGGTCTTCCAAAAAATTATCAGGCTCCGGTAACCGATTCGGACAATTGGCCGAGAATGGTGCAGCTTGCCTGGGAGGTCCACGATAAAAATGGAAAATTAATTGAAGCAAGAAATTATATTGTAAAACCCGAAGGTTATACTATTCCTTTCAGCGCCGAGAAAGTACATGGGATATCAACAGAAAGGGCATTATCTGAAGGATATGACCTGGGATTTGTACTCGGTGAGTTTTCAAATGCATTGAAAAATTGCTCAAGGGTAATCGGGCATAATATTGAATTTGACCTGAATATAATTGGTGCCGAATATTTTCGAATGGGCATGGAGGATATACTTCAATCCATGAAAAAAATATGTACCATGGATTCCTCCACCGATTTTTGTGCCCTTCCCGGTGGCAAAGGCGGAAAATACAAATGGCCTAACCTTGCCGAGCTGCATCAGAAACTGTTTGGAGAAAATTTTGACGAAGCACATAATGCATCAGCAGACGTGGCAGCTACTGCAAGGTGTTTCCTGGAATTAGTAAGACTGGGGGTATACCAGGCTGAAAAAATTGGATTGACCGATGAGGAACTTCAGGATTACAGAAAAACAAATACAGGGCCAATTCAGCCTTTTGATATCGAAATAATCTCAAATTTTTCTGAAAAGGCCATTGAATTTGTAACTGATTCAGAGGATACAACAATTGCTGTACCGAATGAGAACAATAATCCGTTCACACACCTGCATGTGCATTCACAGTACTCTATACTTGACGGGGCGGCAGATATAAAATCGTTAATATCGAAGGCTGTCAATGACAAGATGGTGGCGCTGGCCATTACCGATCATGGCAATATGTTTGGCGTTAAAGAGTTTCACAACGAAGCATTAAAACAGGGAATCAAACCAATACTGGGATGTGAAGTCTATATTGCAAAACGTTCGATGCTTGAAAAGTCGGATAAGATTGATGGTGGTGGATTTCACCTGATTCTTCTCGCGAAAAATAAAGAAGGGTACCAAAACCTGATAAAACTGGTTTCAAAGGGCTGGACAGAAGGGTTCTATTACAAACCGCGCATTGACAAAAAGGTTATTGCTTTATTCAGCAAAGGTCTAATCGCATCTTCAGCATGTCTTAACGGTGAGATACCCTATACATTGAGGCATGAGGATTACGAAGCAGCGAAAAAGGTATTAATGGAGTATAAAGCCATTTTCGGGGATGATTTTTATCTTGAGCTCCAAAGGCACAAATCAGGTGATCCTGCCATTGACAAGGAGGTTTACAACGACCAGGTTTTTGTAAACGAGCAGTTGCTCAAACTGGCCAAAGAGACCGGTACAAAGGTAATAGCAACCAACGATGTGCATTTTATCAACGAAGAAGATGCCCCTGCGCATGACAGGCTCTTATGTATAAGTACCGGAAAGGATGTAGACGACCAGAACCGCCTTCGGTATACCAAACAGGAGTGGCTGAAAACGCAACAGGAGATGAGGGAATTATTTGCTGACATTCCCGAAGCATTGTCCAACACCAATGAAATTGTTGAAAAAGTTGAAAAATACGAGTTGAACAGCCCGCCGGTGATGCCCCACTTTGAGATTCCTGATGGTTTTGAAGGCCCTGACGATTACTTGCGGCATCTAACTTATGAGGGAGCCGGGGTGCGTTATCATGAAATATCAGAACCGCTTAAAGAGAGAATTGATTTTGAGCTTGATACGATCAAGAAAATGGGCTTCCCCGGATATTTTTTAATTGTATGGGATTTTATCCGTGCGGCCCGTGAACTTGGCGTATCTGTGGGTCCCGGCAGAGGTTCCGCAGCGGGTTCGGTGGTAGCTTACTGCCTGAGGATTACCGATATTGACCCGATAAAATATGACCTTCTGTTTGAAAGGTTCCTCAACCCCGACCGTGTTTCGATGCCGGATATTGATATTGACTTTGACGAAGATGGCCGTGAAAGGGTTCTTCAATGGGTGGTTAACAAGTACGGCAAGAAAAGGGTAGCACATATAATCACTTTTGGAACAATGGCACCTAAAATGGCCATCAGGGATGTAGCCCGTGTTCAAAAACTCGAACTTTCGGAAGCTGACAGGTTGGCCAAGCTGGTACCCGAACGCCCGGGGACTACCTTTTCCAAAGCATACGAAGAGGTTCCGGAACTTCTGTCCGAGCGCAATTCAGCCAACGAACTGGTTTCGCAAACACTCAAATATGCCGAGGTACTTGAAGGAAGTGTTAGGCAGACCGGTGTACACGCATGCGGCATCATTATCGGGCGAAATGACCTTGAAGAACATATTCCCATATGTATCAATAAAGATGCCGAGTTATTTGTAACCCAGTTTGACGGCAAGCATATCGAATCGGTGGGCATGCTCAAGATGGATTTTTTAGGGTTGAAAACACTTTCAATTATTAAAGACACGATTGAAAACATACAAAAATCAAAAGGCATCACCCTCGATATAGAAAACATCCCCCTTGATGACCAGAAAACCTTTGATCTTTATAGCAGGGGAGAAACCACCGGGTTATTCCAGTTTGAATCAGAAGGGATGAAAAAATACCTTCGTATGCTGAAGCCCAACCGGTTCGAAGACCTTATTGCCATGAACGCACTTTACAGGCCCGGCCCGATGGATTACATCCCCAGCTTTATTAACCGTAAGCTTGGCAAAGAAAAGATAACTTATGATCTGCCCGAAATGGAAGAGTATCTCAAAGATACATATGGGATTACAGTGTACCAGGAACAGGTAATGCTTCTTTCGCAAAAACTTGCCGGTTTTACAAAGGGCATGGCCGACTCTTTGCGAAAGGCAATGGGCAAGAAGATCAGGGCCATGATGGACCAGTTGAAGGAGAAATTCGTTGAGGGTTGCAGGAATAACGGATTTCACGAAGATATTGTCAATAAAATATGGAAGGACTGGGAATCGTTTGCCGAATATGCATTCAACAAATCGCATTCCACCTGTTATGCTTATGTATCTTATCAGACAGCATATCTTAAAGCACATTACCCGGCAGAATTTATGGCCGCCGTCTTAAGCCGTAACCTTAATGATATAAAGAAAATTACATTTTTCATGGACGAGTGCAGGAGGATGGGGCTGAATGTGCTGGTACCTGATATAAATGAAAGCCATGCAAGGTTTACCGTTAATAAAAGCGGCGATATCCGGTTTGGAATGGCTGCCATCAAAGGTGTTGGCGAAGCCGCGGTTGAACATATCATTGAGGTACGTGATAAAGGGGGTGCTTTTAAGAATATTTACAATTTTGTTGAAAGGGTCAATCTTACCACGGTTAACAAGAGGTCTATGGAGGCACTTGCAATGGCTGGCGGCTTTGACAGTTTCGAAGGGATAAAACGTCATCAGTTCTTTGCCAGTTCAGACAATGATGTTCCATTTGTTGAATTGCTTATAAAATACGGTAATAAAATGCAGAGCGAGAACAACGCTGCCCCAACTCTTTTTGGTGACATTGAAACCATTGAAGTTGTAAAGCCGGCTATCCCTGAAGGGATAGAATGGTCAACACTGGCAAGGCTCAACAAAGAAAAAGAACTGATTGGTATTTATTTATCTGCCCATCCGCTTGATTATTATAAACTGGAAATTGAAACCTATTGCAATACCCAGCTTGCTGAATTCAGGTATCCCGATAAAATCAAGGATAAGGAGGTTACCGTGGCCGGAATAGTTACATCAGTTAAGAATGCTATGACAAAAAATGGTAAACCCTATGGGTCAATGACCATTGAGGATTACTCTGATTCATACACACTTACCATGTTTGGCCGCGATTATGAAACATACAGAAAATATTTCTACGAAGGTTATTCCTTGCTTATCAAAGGATGCTTTAGTGAAAGCACCTGGCGCAAAAATGAACTTGAATTCAGGATTAAAAGCATTTCGCTGTTAAGTAACGTTCGTGATGAACTTATTAAGAATTTATCGGTTAAAATATCTGTAGAAAACTTATCGGATGAACTGATACATGAAATTAAGAAATTGTCTTCTAAACAGGGGAATGTAACAATGAAATTTCTTTTCATTGATCCGGTTGAAAAGATGAGCGTGGAAATGTATTCAAGGGCACAACGTATTGAGCTAACAAACCAGTTGGTAGAGTTTTTGCAAAAAACCCCCGAAGTTGAATTTAAAGTATATTGAACCGGCAAAGTAATAAAGGAATTTATTAAATTTATATAGTAATTAATTATCTTAAAAACATTCAATTATGGCTTTAGAGTTTACCGATAGTAATTTTGATGAGATTGTAAGTCAGGCAGATAAACCTGTAATTGTTGATTTCTGGGCTGAATGGTGTGGCCCATGCCGTATGGTAGGACCGATTATTAGCGAAATAGCTGAACAATACAAAGATAAGGCAATAGTCGGCAAAGTAGATGTTGACAATAATCCGGGGATTTCTGCAAAATATGGGATTAGGAATATTCCAACTGTTCTTTATTTTAAAAATGGCGAAGTAGCAGACAAACAGGTAGGTGCTGTTCCCAAAAGTGTTTTCGTAAACAAACTTGAATCACTTTTATAAATATTGTTTTACCTGTAACGCCGAAGGGAAAATGATTCCGGTTGGCATGATGCCAATTTTCACTTCGGCATTTCCTATTTATTCATTTTTCGTAACAAGTTCGTTTTGTAAGTGCTGTGAAATAAATATGCGGGCTTTTTCTCTGCAGGGTAAAGCCCAATATTTTTTTGCAAACAACACTGCATTAATATTATTTGCACTATTTTTAACCCTGTTAAATGCACTTAGGAATGATGTTAAATTCGTCGTTGCAACAGATTTTTTGGTTTTAAACAGTAAAAAAAAGCTTTTAGTATGTTCCTTCGACTGTTTAAAAGCAACCGTCCTGCGGTTGTTATTTTATTGCCCCTGATTGTAATCCTGGCATGGCTTCCCGGATTTTCAGACACAAGTTTTGTTACTTTTCCTTTCGACAGTTTTCCTGCACCCCTTTATAAACCATTGATTGATTTTTGTACCTCACATATTGTAGTTTCAAAAATCATCTCATTGTTCCTTTTATTTATGATGAGCATTTTAATGGTCAGGCTTAATATCAGGTATTTTTTTATTCCGGAACGCACCTATATGCCGGCCTTTATATATTTAATGATAACCAGCGGAGTTATTATGCTGCAAAGGTGTACGCCGGTTCTTTTCGCATCGCTTATCCTCCTCCTTGTATTTTACCGTATTTTTGAATCATATAAATACCAAGGTATTGCATATCATTATTTTGATACCGCGCTCATGGTTTCCTTCTCAGGGCTCATCTACTTTAATTCGTTGTTTTTCATCATTTTTATCTGGCTTGGCTTGATTATACTGCGGACACCCAAATGGAGGGAATGGGTGTTTTCAATCATTGGTTTTATATTGCCCTTTTTGTTTCTGATGGCATATTATTATTTTTTCGATAAAGATTTAGGTGAATTATCCCTTACATTCAGGACCAGTATTATAGCCAGAAGTAAGATGATAAGTGATACTTCAGGGCTAGTTGTATTTTTAGTCGTTCTTGCCCTTATTTTTCTTGTTTCAAGTTTTTTTATGCTCAATAAATACGATACTAAGAAAATTCATGCACGTAAGTTTTTTCTTTACTTTTTCTGGGTATTTGCGCTTTCGGTTATGCTTTATTTTATAGTTCCTTCATTTGGGGTGGATTTGATATTGATAATTGCCATACCTGTTACATTTTTAATAAGCCATTATTTTGTATTTGCCAGGTTGAATTTTTTTACACGATTTATTTTTAGCTTATTAATACTATCGGTTTTTTGGGTGGTTTATCAGTCGGTGGTGTTATTGCTTATAAAATAAAAAAGCCGGTACTTTGAAGGTACCGGCAGTAATTTATAAATAAGATTTTTAAAGTCTTTTAACAAAAGAGAGAACTCCTACGGCTTCCCCCGCTTTTCCGTCTTTAAATGAGATAAAAACATGATAGATGCCTGATTTCTGGCAATTAAAGTCAAACATATGAAAATCTTTACCGGTAGCTTCAATATAAGTACTGCCAACAAGTACATTCATATCATAAAGTTTTAATACCGGTTCACCTTCTGAGTTGGGTGCCGGACAAACCGAGAAACGATACTTTGTGTTTTTGCTCAGCATAAGTGCAAACCTTGCCTGATTTGGTGCGCCGCCCGGTGTACTTGCATCAAGGTTTACCACATAATCTTTTAAATATACGGCATCTGCAGCGGCTGCACATTGTGCAGCTACCTGTGAAATATCCTGTGCCCGTATATTTAAAGATATTATGGAAAGCAATATAAATATTGGGAATAATTTAAACTTCTTCATATTCATTATAAATTGATTAACTTGTTACGAACCTGCTCTGTGGTGGTGATAATTTCTTTTAGCTGTTCATCTGTAATTTTTACTTCACTTCTTTCATTCTGCACGAAAACCAGCATCCCGTTTTCTTCGCGAGGCTCTGGCTCACCCGGAATGATAACTATTTCCACATCTTTATATAGTTCGTTCAACCTGTTTAGTTCTTCAAGAAGTATTGAAAATTGCTTGTCTTTGGCGAAATTCTTGACTATAAGAATGAGTTTTTCGAGGATAATTTTCTGTTCACCGATTCTTTCTGCAAGGTCGGGATGGGGTGCTTCATTGGCAACCTGAGTAACCAGGTAAAGCCCTTCAACCCATACGCCTATTACCATTAATGCACTAAGGTTGCTCCTGTTGTTGTCGCGTAGGTATTGATCCATTTGGTTGAAACTATGTACCGAGAGATACATCAGTGAGTCGAGGTTCTGGCTGTTCTGGGCAAGGCGTTTGAGGGTTGTAAAATCGAAAAACTGACCTACACGGATACCATCTGCAAGGTTTTTAATCGCTGAAATATAATCTATTACATTGGCAGTTTTGCTATACATGTTGAGATACCCGAGATCGGCGCCATAAATACCAAGGTTGAATGCTTTCTGAAAACTGGTTGTAAGTTCGTCTACTTTTTCAGTGGGGGCAAGGTATTTATTTGAAAACTGCACCCCGAGGCTTTTTACTAGCGCAGCCATTTCAACCGGTGAAGAAACGCTCTGGATAATATCCTGCATCACTTCTCCCGAAACCTCAAGCTCTCCCTGGACAATATCAGAATCATCAAGATCGAGCGTGCCGGATTTGTCACCGCCTGATTTACATGATGCAACTATTGCGATCACGATTAAGAAGTATAAAACTTTTTTTATCATAGTAATAAAATATTTAACATTTGCACATTTAGCTTAAAGATATAAAAATATCTATTTGTAAAAAAATCTATTTTTTCCTTTTGAATCTTTCAGTTATTGTAAGGAGTTTTCCAAACATATCATAATATAGTAAAACATATAGCAAAACTGTCAATATCCAAACTACTGTGATATTGAAATTATATGTATCAAAATACTTGCCAAAAAAATGTTTTTTAGGTGAAAAAAAGTGCGACCTGAAATCCAGCCTGCCTTTTATGTCCGGGTCCTGATAAATTGGATCGTAATGCTGTACAAGTTCGTCGCGGTATTCGAGAATTTTATTTGATTCATATATTTTTTTGGTGATGTCGGCTATCCCTTCATTGAAGTAGTCATCCCTGAATTTTTTATATACCTCCGGGCGGTCTTCAAGAAAATAATTGATTTTGGCATCTTTCATATTTACGGCCAGGGCGAACACTTTGCTGTAGAATTTTTCACGACCGTTGAGGTAATCATCAATCTCTGCAGCAATATCAGAATTATAAGTTGAAACGGTAATTTTTTCAGGGTTGCTGAATTTGTTGGGATATATTTCCCGGTTACCTGCATTTCTTCTGCCCTGTGTTTTGCCCAATTGCTGGTATACTGTTTTAAAGCGCAATGAATCTATTATTTGCAGTTCTTTTATGATTTCATTTCGTAGTACGTTGAGTGCATCAATATTTTCTGTAACCTGTTGTTTATCTTCATATTCATTGTTCACTGCTTCGAGCCTGTTACGCATTTCCGGCAGCCAGTAAACCATTTTAAAATCAGACTGACTTTCTATCTTTTCAAGATCGTAGAATACTTTTGTAAATTTGTTATCCTTGAACTGGTGAACCATCAGGGCTTCGTAGGTCCATTTCGTTACCATTATTTCGGCAATTGCAGGCACTTTATCAAGCCTGCTAACTGTTCGGTTCATTTTATCGAAACTAAACATAGCTCCGCTTAAGATCATCATAGGAATCATAAGCAAAGGGATGATGATATAGATGGTTACTGCAGAATTGAAAGTGGCAGAAACATTCAGGCCCAGCATGTTTGCAAACGCAGCAGTGGAGAAAAGCGCAAGCCAGTAAGTAAAGTACATGCCCTTTATCTCGAGCACTGTATTGGCAACAATCACGAATAAAAATGCCTGTACGGCCGATATTACAAACAATATGGCTATTTTGGAGATGAGATAGGACGATTTGCTCAGGTTAAGGAACGATTCACGTTTCAGCAGTTTCCTGTCCTTGATGATTTCTTCAGCACTCACCATGAGCCCTAAGAAAAGGGCCACGATCAGCGACATGAAAATGAAAATATGTATATTCTCGTTTACCCTGAATATATAATCATTCTTTTTTGGGTCTTCGATGTACCTTATTATAAATGAGAGAATAAAACCAAGAACCGGGGCTTCGAGCATACTTAGTGCCACGTATTGTGTGTTGCTTATTTTTGATAGAAAATCCCTAACCGCGTAAATTTTCAACTGTCTGAACCAATGAGGGATATTCAGGTTTTTTGGCGGGGATTCGTTTACGGGTTCAACTGGCTGCGGTGAAATATTAGTTTTATAGTATTCTTCCCATTTCTGGGGCAATGTCTTTCTTGCATCGGTGTAATTACCGAATTCATCCACAACTTTGGCTTCGATTATGTTAAAGATCAATTCAGGGTTTACATTACCGCAGGTGGGACATTCACCTACTTCGCTGTTGATCTGGGCATCGAGCCGTTTAAAATACATAACCGCCTCAACAGGGTTGCCATAGTAAATCATGTAACCTCCTGTATCGAGGATGATCATCTTGTCGAACATCTTGTAGATTTCGGATGAAGGCTGGTGTATCACCACAAAAATAAGTTTTCCTTTCAGCGTCAATTCCCTCAGAAGGTCCATGACGTTTTCCGAATCGCGCGAAGAAAGCCCCGATGTGGGTTCGTCAACATATAAAATGGAAGGTTCCCTGATGAGTTCCAGGGCAATATTCAATCTTTTACGCTGGCCGCCGCTAATGGTTTTTTTCAGCGGAGAACCAACTTTAAGGTCTTTTTTATCGAATAAACCGAGATTCTGAAGGGTTTTGTTTACGAGTTCGGCTATTTCTGCATCCGATTTATCCCTGAAGCAGAGTTTAGCATTAAAAAAAAGGTTTTCGAACACGGTAAGTTCTTCAATAAGAAGATCGTCCTGCGGGATAAGGCCGATTACACCTTCAAGTTTTTCTTTTTCTGTATGAAGGTTTATGTTGTTGATAATTACTTCGCCGGCTGAAGGTTTTTCAATACCTGCCAGTACGTTGAGCAGGGTTGTTTTACCTGCACCGCTCGAACCCATAATCCCGATAAGCCTGCCATGTGTTTCGGCAAAGGACACATCCCTGATTCCGATGGCGCCGTTCGGGAACCTAAACTCAAGGTTACGTGCTTCGTAGGAGATATAGTTGGCGGTAATATCGGCCAGGTAATGGGCTGCAACATCGCTGTAATATAACGGAGGCCCTTTGGGCAGTTTAACAGTACTACCGCTTGCAAACAGGTAAATACGGTCGTTTCTTATGGCAAGGCCGTTGAGATATATATCCTGGTTACCGGTATATTTAAGAAAATATAAGTCAACACTATGGATGCGAAGTATAAATATGTTGCTATCAAGTTCTTTAATACGTATTTTTTTCGCGTATTCTAAACTTGAATCTTTGCTGTTGATTATAAGGATGTTAATATCATCAAGTTCACCGGGTTCATTTTTTACAACAAATGATTCGATGCTTATAAATTCTTCTTTTGAGACTTTAAAAACTTCGGCCACGGTATTGATGATTGCCATACGCTGATCGGTAAATTTTCGGTCGGCATTGACAATTTCGAACAGTCGGACCAGGGCAACAACTTTTTGTTTTTGTGTAAGTGTTTTGTTAATTTTCTTACAAAGGCCGAGAATTCTTACAGAGTCTCTTACAGAAGTTAATTTAACTTTATTCTTATCTTCATCGTTTTCTTCATCTGCCTCGCCTTCAACCAAACCTGCATGCTGCTCGAAAAGGGTAAAATACTCTTTTACTTCCTCTTCCCTGAGCTGTTGCTGAAGAAAGTTTTTTACATACTCAACCTGAGTGATTTCAACCCCTTCATCTTGTTTTGCAATAATTGCAAACAACTGCATTAGCGCTTTAAGGATCTCTTCACTCATTCTTTGTCAGGTTTATTGGTAATTTCCGGGCCGGCATCAATAGCTGATGTTAATTTGAATAAGCAACCTGTTCAAAGGGGACATCAACAATATCGGCATATTCTTCACCTGCTTCTTCCATGTCTTCATCGTCTTCAGGATAATGCCATCTGATGAGCACATCATTGCCTTTTTCATGAAGTTCT
The DNA here is from genome assembly GCA_016936215.1 of Bacteroidales bacterium. GTDB lineage: Bacteria > Bacteroidota > Bacteroidia > Bacteroidales > UBA10428 > JAFGPL01. The sequence continues at coordinate 50,223 of JAFGPL010000326.1, read as the reverse complement.
TCCAGTTTCATCAGGATATCGAGCAAAAGCTTTGATGAAGCTGTATTGAAATAGGTTAATTTAAAATTGAACACAGTTTTCTGATTCGGGTTTTCAGAATACTCGTTCAGCCAGTTCAGTACAGGTTCATAAAACGCTGCTACGTCTTCCGGCAACGATCGGCCTGAAATTTCGAGTAATTCTTTATCTGCATCCAAAATAATTCTCGGAGTGTCCTCGGTTCCTTGAATTTTTATTGTTTCCATATTATATTGTGTTTAAATCTCGGTTCTTGAAATAGTTGATGTTAGCAAAAAGAATGAAGTGTCGTCTGAAATGGGGAGGAAGTGATATTCGAGCTCTTTCCCGGTCTTTCTTTTAATATCAATAAAACCAAGCCCGGCTCCCCCTTTTTCAGATAGTCTTCCCTCTTTCATCTGTTTTTTATACAGTTGCTTGAGTTCTTCCTTATCCATTTTGTTTATTTTTTCGAGCATTTCCGTGAGTTCTTCAATGCGGTCGTTTTCAACAGCATTACCGGTGGTAACGCTGTACTCGTCTTCGTTTTTGCTTACCAGAAAAATACCCCTGCCAGAGAAAAGGTAATCATTCGATGTAAAATCATCTGCGTGTTTGCTGATATTCTGCAAACACTCCACCATTACATGAAAAACTTTACGCTGAACGGTTCCTGCTTCATCATCTTTTTCCATGTTCGATTCGGTTAAAGATGTGAAGGCTTTAGTAATCTGATGGGTGATTTCTCCCTCGTACACCAGGGTAATTTCATGTGCCTTCATTGATTTGTAAAACTCATATACAAACTCAAGAAAGCCTTTTACATCCTTTTTGTTGTCCATATGGTCTTTTTTTATCTGTTTTAATGTAAAATTAAAATTCTATACCGATTAATAAAACATCATCTATCTGTTTGCTATTTCCCTTCCATTTTTCAAAATCTTCAACAAAATAAGCATTTAATTTCTCCATTGTCAAATCTTTGTTCTCTAAAATTAGTTCCCTTACCCTTTTGGGGGAATACTTTTTATCTTCTTCACCACCAAGCTGATCTGTGAGTCCGTCTGAAAAGAAAAATATCCTGTCGCCGGGAACGTAGTTTATTACGTGATTTGTAAAATTTTGTTCCTCTTTTTTTCTATGTGGAATTCCCCCGATTGCTTTGCGGTCGCCTTTAAATTCGATCAACTCCCCGTTACGTAGCAGGTAGAGTGGCCGGTGTGCCCCGGAGTACTGAACTTCCTTGTCGTGGTGGTTGATTTTGCAAAAAGCAATGTCCATTCCGTCCCTTGCTTCTGCATCTTCCATATCCTGCTTAAGGGTTTTTCTTACTCCGTAATGCAACTGGTCTAGAATTTCAGCCGATGTCATCTTTCTTTCGTGGTCTACAATTCCATTAAGGGAGAAATAGCCGATAAACGAGAGCAGTGCCCCGGGTACGCCATGGCCCGTACAGTCTACCGCTGCAATAAATATGTCATCGCCCCTTTTGAAAAACCAGGGGAAATCGCCGCTGACCACATCGCGCGGTTTATAAAAAATGAAAGATTTCGGCAGGTGTACCCTTATAATATCGTTATCGGGAAGGATTGAAGACTGAATACGTTCGGCATAATTGATCGAGTCTTCAATTTTCCGGTTTTTGTCCTGTATTTCAAGTTCAATTTGCTTGGCTTCGGTAATGTCGTGACCGACAAACAGTATGGTTTCCAGTTCATTCTCGTTAAATTCCGGTATCGCGATAATACTCATTATCCTTTCACATTTCTCACCATTGATGGTCGCCGGAACGGTAATCTCGGTGTTATGCTTATCGGGATCGGATTTAATAAGGTTAATGGTATCTTTAAAATAATTATAGAGGATTTCAGGACATTCAACGTCGTTGAGCGTTTTGTTGATCAGGTCTTTTGGTTCAGAGCCCATGTAATCTTTAACCACAGGGTTGGCATAGAAAAACTGGCCCACCGTGCTGAGCCTGATGATCATATCAAGAGAATTTTCTGAGAGCGATTGCATTTTGCTTTTGAGCCGCTCCTCACGCTCGGCCCGTTTACGTTCTGTAATATCTGTGGAGTTAACAATAATGCCTTTTATGGCCGTGTCGTGCAAAAGGTTCCTTCCGGTAGATTCAATAAATATCTTTTGCCCGTCTTTCTTCATGTATGTATACTGAATGGTAACAGGCTCTCCGGGATTTTCGAGCAATGCTTTAAACATTTCCCTTATGCTTGCTTCACCTTTTCTTGTTAGACGGTCTATGTCTTTACCCCCCATCATTTCTTCGGGGGTGTAGCCCAAAATCTTGATTACAGAAGGGCTCTCGTACATCATGTTCATATTCTCGTCGTAGATCGAGATAATTTCAGATGCATTTTCAAGCAGTGAATGCAGCCTTTTCTGTGCATTTTCAACCTCCTGGATTTTGGCTTCGAGCTGGTCATTTGATTTGCGCAACTCTTCTTGTGTGGCGCGCATTTCTTCGGCATTTTGCCGCAACTGTTCTTCATTTTCCTGCAGCTCAACGGTCATCTGCTGCGATTCTTTGAGAAGCTGCTCGGTGCGTTGGTTCACCTTAAGGTTAAACAGTGTTCGCGCAATTATTTCGCCAAGGTCTTTCAGAAAATGAATGGTAAGTTCAGGAATTTCTTTTTCGATGGATGCAAATTCAATAACCCCCTGAAGTTTTTCATCGGTGATAAGGGGCGCTAACAAAATGCTCTGGGGTTTTTGATCTCCCAGTATCCCTGAGGTGATGGTGGCATAATCTTCGGGTATTTCGGTACGGTAGATGTAATCCATTTCATAGGCACACTCACCAATAAGTCCGTACCCGATTTTAAACTCCTGGTTGATGAATTTTTTCCGGTTATAGGCATAGGTTGCCATGTTCCTCAGCAACTTCTTCTCATCATCGTAAATATACAATGCCCCCTGCACAACATTGATATATTTGATCAGCGACTGCAACACTTCGTTTGATAGTTCGCTTATGTTATTGTGCAGCCTGAGGATATTCTGAATAATATCTTTGCCCTCGGCTATCCAGGACTCTTCGGATTCTTTGTGGTAGTTTTCGAGGAGGTTGTCGCGCATAAGGATGAGCGATTGTCCCAGTATATCGTTGTTTGAAGTGATGTTCAGTTCGGTGTTGTAATTGCCTTTCCCGATTTGCTGGGCAAATTCAGCCATTTCGTTCAGCCGCTGGTCTCTTTCAACAATCTGTTTGTTGAAGCTTTGTTTCTGTTCTTCCTGCTGTGACTTCACGATAAAAGCTGTGATAAGAAGGAGCAGCGGCATCAGGTCCATGATAATCAACACAGGGTTGTTTTGGTGGATTTCGAAAAGGCCTGACAATGACACAGGTACTTTGAATTTCACAAAATCAACGATCCATGATACCAGGGGAAATAATGAACCAGTCAGAAAGCTGTACAGTGCCAGTTTTGACCTGAAGAATGTAAGGATGGTATTTCTGTTTTCTTCGTTCATTTTATCTCTCTATTACTTATTGAATTTAGCGAGTTTTTCACCCAGTATTTCTGATAACTGGTTGAAAACATGCATTTTGCTGTCGTCAATTTTTTTAAACGAGGCCAGTTCCAGCAAGGCGATGGTTTTATTTTTGTAAACCAATGGCACAAAGACAAGAAACCTTGGAAGGCTTTCCCCGAGGCCTGATTTGACCCCAAAATAGTTTTCGGGAACCTCACCGATAACAGTTGTTTCCTTGTTGAGCGCTGCCTGTCCCGGCAATGTTTCCCCGGTCTTGAAGCTGGCAGGTACATGTTCTCCGGTGAATGCATACTTTGCAACTACGCTGAATTCATCTTTGGCGGCAATATAACATAATCCCTGCACCATTTCAAAAGCATCTGCAAAATTTGACAACAGTTTGCCGGCATATGCTTCAATACTTTTTATTCCTTTACCTTCGGGTACAATAGCAGCAACAGTTTCTTCAACAACAACCTCTTTTTTTTCTGCTTCTCCCTGGCTCTCTTTTTTATCTTCAAACTCTTTTAATAACCGTATACGTTCATTTTTTACAATGTTTTCAATATGTGCATTAAAAACTCCCGTGTCTGAGAGATTATAAGCAATTATAAATGTAGCAGACACTGCTACAATGATAATAATAATAATTATTGCCGGCCATAGAATAGAGAAAGGTTTACCTGGATTAAGATAAATGTTCCATATTGTCCCCGAAAGGAGCAAAACCGCAACGATAAAAGCCAGCAGCAAAAGAATGGAATATATTCTGTATTTTCCGGGATTGAACATTTTTATATTAAAGTTTATTTAAAAATTTAATTATCTGATCTGTAGTTAGCACATGGTCAACAGGTGTTAGCTGCAGTGTTGACTGTGTCATTGTACGTACTTCACATTCATTGGGGTCTTGCACGATTGTTACCCCGCCGTTGTCGCGGACCTTTTTTAGACCGAATGCCCCGTCTTTATTGGCTCCTGAAAGAATAATCCCGATAAGTTTCTGCCGGTATGCATTTGCAGCAGTAATAAATGCCAGGTCAATTGACGGCCTGGAATGGTTTACTGCATCTTCGGTAGAAAGGGCTATCCTGTTGGCCAGTTCTAAATACATGTGATAATTTGCAGGGGCAAGATATGCCCTTGAGGGTTTTAACTGTTCTTTATCATAAGGTTCATCAACCGGGATGTTGGATTTTAATGATAAAGCTTCCACAAACCCAGACCTTACATGTTTTAACCTGTGGAGGCATAATAAAACGGGCATGGGAAAACTCTTCGGCAGTGAATTGAGTATTCTTGTCACTACCTGGAAGCTTCCAGCCGATCCTCCTATGATAACTGCCTTATAGTCCATAATTCTATACTGCTATCCTCTTTTTATAAACACATTCTGCTTCATTCACAACCTCAAAGTCTTTTCCTGTGCCGGCATTTCTTATCTGCTCGCGTATTCCGGTTATAAGATAACCATTTGCCGACAAACAGTCAAACATATGCTGCAATACTTTTTCCTGCAATGTAGGATTAAAGTATATCAGGTTATTTCTAAAAAGGATTAATCTTACATTCTGAGGTGAATTATCAAAGTTAATTTTCTGTTTTCTGAATTCAACACTGTCAAGATATGAGGTATCCCTGAAAGCATAATACCTGTCGAGTTTATAATAATCTGAAAAATCTGAATGCCCGTGAAACCTTTTATAATTTTCAATAGATACTTCGAGTTTTTTAAGGTCGTACCTTCCTTCTTTAATATACTCAATACTTTTGTTGCTGATGGTTGTGGCAATTATTTCCACCTTTTCGAGCAAATCCATTTCATGCAGCACAATCACCAGCGAGTAGAGTTCACCGCCTGAAACGCAGTTTGGAACCCATATCCTGAACTTACTTAAACTTTTTGCTACAGCTTCCTGAAAAAACTCTTCACGAAGCCATCTCCAGAGTGACGGGTCCCTGAACATTTCGGTTGATGGCACTGACACTTCATAAAGGAAAAGGTCAAAGAACTCATCTCCCGATTTTATTTTATTTATAAGGTTTTCAGTATTGCTTATATTGTTCCTGATCATTAGCCTTTCAAGCCTCTGTTTGAATGAGGTCATGGCAAATTGCGAAAAATCATACCCGTAGGTATCATTTATAGTCCTGTAAATTTCCCTTATGTCAACAACTCCGAGTTCTGTCATTCTAACTGTTTTGTTAAGGTTATGACATTAGTTCAATGCCAAGGCATAATATTTTGAACGGGAAATCATTCCGGTTGAGTTCAGGTGAAAAATGGAACTGAACGGAATATTCCTTTCTTTTGCCAAGTTTTAGGGTATGTTTAACCGCCAGGTGTTTTCCTCCGACCACCTCATCTAAAGCGCTGTTACTAAACAGCGGGCTTTTTTCATTTCCGATGATTGCATCAAATGTTTTACCGGTCACCTGTTCCTGCTTTTTGCCCAGGAAGACCAGGAATTTTTCATTAATGGAAATCAGCTTGCCTTTAAGGTCGAATTCGGCAACAAAGACCGATTTTTCAAGCGCCGCGGCAATGCCCTTGAATTCTTCTTCGCGACGTGCTGATTCTTCCTGGGTGGCTTTAAGTTCTTCCATGTTTTGCCGCATCTCCTCCTCTTGTTCTGACATGGTCTGGGCGTGAAGCTGCGATTCGTGGAGCAGTTTTGAAGTTCTTTCATTAATCCTTGCAGAGGCAAGGGTATTGGCCAGGTTATTCGCCACCTGTCTTACAAATTCCAACTGGTAGTCTTTGAATGTATTCAATGAGGCAATCTCCAATACCCCTGCAAGAATATTATCCTGCAGCATAGGTACCAGAAGTATAACACCGGGAGGGGCATCACCCAGCCCGGAGGTAATGGAAATATAATCTGACGGTACTTCGGTGATCATGATCAGCCTTTTTTCAAGGGCACATGTACCAACGAGTCCTTCACCCATGGTTACTGTTTTTGAAAGATATTTTTTTCTGTTGTAGGCAAATGCCGATGCCAGGTACAGGTCAACCACCCCTTCATTCTCCCTGGTAAGAAACACGCCCCCCTGCAAGCTGTCAAGGTACTTAACGAGTTCTTTTATAAACAGGTCGGTAAGGTTTTCAATGGTTTCGTATCTTGCATGTGTGATATCAGAAAATTTTGCAAGCCCTTCATTGATAAATCTCCTCTTCGAGTTTTCCTCATCGTGTTTTTGTTGTTCTTCTGCCGATTTTTGTATAGCTACCTGTATATCAAGCAGCGCGTTGCCCAGGATATCTTTTTTGCTTAAAAGATTGAGTTTTGCATCCAGGTTTCCTTCATTGAGTGTTTTCAGGAATTGGGTCTTTTCATGCAAAGAACCGGATATGGTATTAAGCAGGTCGCCGAGCTGCGCTATTTCATCTTTTGTTTTTATCCGGAGGTCGTTTTCAGGCAGGGCGCCGGTGGCAAGTGTTTTCACATAATCAAACACTGCCCTGAAAGGATGAATAATATTTCTTCTCAGAGAGCCAATGAGCAGGGATGCTGCTGCTAATAAAACAATAATATTTATGCAGATAAAAAGAATGGTCACTACATTTTTTCTGAGCCCGGTATAATCTGTAAAATGTGTTTCGAGCCTGTTTATAAGGCCGGCAGCCATTTTTTTGTTGCTGTAATATTCATCCAGCAAACCAGTGCCGTTACCCCCGATACCTATTTTTTGTGCCATGCCCAGCAGCGAACCTGCAATGGCAGTGTAATTTTCAATCTTTTCAGATATTTCGGGCAATGGTTCCTCTAACATAAACAGTTCGTCTTTCAATGTGCCGGTTTCCGATTGTAAGCCGGCAAAGGTCGAATTTCCCGGGTTGTTCAGGAAACTTCCCTGGGCAATCAATAAATCGTGCATGATTGTCATAAGGTTTACACGGCCTGAAGTTTCAATACTTTCGGACAATTCTCCTCCGGCGTTTAGCAGGTCATGGACAAGGCCGGCAGATGAAGTGCCGGTTATCTTTATCAGTTCGTTTAACTGCAAAACATTCTGCACCTGTTTGGCCATGTTTGCTTTAAGACTGTCATAAACCTCAGCAACGGATTCTTTGTTCAGCATTCCTGCACGGTCAATCCTGTCGGTGGTTACAATAAAATTATTGTTAATGGTGCTTATTTTTTGCTGCAGTTTTAGTTCGGCATCCTGCGTCTGGCCATTTTCGTTGCAAAAACCTGCCAGTACAGAATTTCTTACCAGGTCGAGGTCTGAGTAAACCTTTTGCAGGTCGTTGACCAGGTTTAGGTTTTTGTCAAGCTGGGTCCTTTTCTTCATGGTAAAAAGCACGCCTGAACCAATGATAAAAACCAGTAAAAATGGCAGAAATGAATTGATAAATAATTTTTGTTGATATAGTGAATATTTTTTCATTTCAAATGAAAACTATTTTACTGTTTATAAATAAATATCTTCGTTATATGCCAGCATTTCTCCAAATCATCCACAGGTTCTTATAAATGGATAATCTGTACATTGAGAATGATAAATTTATGTTGATAATTTTAATTTTTATAATATGCATGTCCTTTTTTTTGAAATTTTACCGAATATGTGCCCAGTATTGTTTCATGAAGCCCCAAAATCAGGCATCCGTTATCGTAAAGGTTTTTATGGAACAGGTCAAAAACCCTGTTTTGCAGCTCATAGTTAAAATATATGATTACATTTCTGCACAGGATAATATCAAACTTAACATATAGGGTATTGTCTTCGGTAACAAGGTCGTGTTTTTTAAAAATTGGTTTTTCTTTCAGGCTGTTGCTCATTTTTATAAGGTCATTCGACTTGTCAATGCTAAAATATTTTTCGTAGGGCACATCGTTATATTCTTCAAAGTTGTATGGATTTTCTTTAATCACCTTGTCGAAATTGTCGAGATAGCCAATATTAAAACGGTATTTATACAACCCCTGCCTGGCATTTTCCAATACATCTGAATTAAGGTCGGTTGCATATACTTTTGTCCTGTCAAGCAAATCGAGTTCATTTAAAAGTATCAGCATCGAGTAAACTTCCTGACCTGTTGAGCAACCCGCGTGCCAGATGTTGATTACCGAATTGTTTTTAAGCTTGGGAAGGATTGCATAACGTATAGCCTGCCACACCTGCGGATCACGAAACAGTTCAGTGGTATTGACCGTAATTTCTTTAACAATTTTCTCAACAAAATTTGTATCATTCTTCATGCGGTTGATCAGGCTGGTGAGGTTTAACCTATTGTCAGCAAGAACCTTGGCAAGCCTTCTTTTCAATGATTTCTCAGAGTACTGGCTGAAATCGTATTTCGAAGAGTTTTTTAAAGCATATATGAATAACTGAAAATCCTGGTCCGTTACCGTCATAGATAAAAAATTAATCCAACAACCTGCTTTGAATATTACCCAAAATGAGCGATTCTAATTTACGACAAAAAAATTGTAAGGGTTTCACCATATCCATTCAGTAATACCCAACAATTTTTATACCCTTCCGCCAACTGGCAGATAAGTAAAGCGCTTTTTTACTTCGTTAAAATCACTCAACTCAGGTTTTACTTTTATTTCTACTAATAAATCTATTAAAAGTTCATGAATTAATAAAATAAATTTGAAATATTTTCAAATCGCAAGCCTTGACGGGGTGTCAACTTATACTGTTTAGAAGTGTTTTTAAAATTGATTTTTATCGTTTTAGCCCCAGACCATGTTCTTAATCATGCCTGTGTTACGTGTCTGTCATCGAAACAAAAAGCCCCGGTTGTATTGCCTGCTTAAATTGTTTCGTCAGCAACAGGATAAATGATAGTCCCGGGGAGTGACTTTTACCTGATGAAATTTTCAAGTGAATAAACCAGCATGATCTCGTGTGAACCTATGGTCTGTGCTTTCAGTGCGTTCAGCACCAGGTCGAATGAGTACCCTATGGTAAAATTCTGTACCTGGTAGCCGACCTGGAACACAAGGGCCTCTGATGTCCTGAAGGAGAGGCCGCCAAGTAACATGTCTTTGTATAGCACCCTTGCATTGATATCAGCCTGGAACAATCCTGCCTCTACAAATTTGAGCAACAGCGATGGTTCCAGTTTAAGGTCGGTGTTAAGTTCAAACCGGTAGCCACCGTGGAAGTAATAGTGCCTTACTTGCTTGTTCTGCAGCACCCCGTCGGTCTTAAAATCAACATTGCGGTTGAAAAGCTGGGGCACTGCAAGCCCTACATAATAGTTCTCATCATAAAGGTACATTCCGAAGGAAGCATCGGGCACTGTCATTTTATCGGTGCCCATAAAAACTTCATCATCGGGATCTTCTACATTAAGTTCCGATTTGTTTAAATATACCTGGTAAAATAATCCCGACAGTCCGAATGAGAGTTTGGTGCCTGCAGAATTCAAATCGAGATGATAGCTGTAGGTAGCCTCCAGTCCTGTTCTCCTGAGCGGGCCTTCCTGTTGGTTGAATATTTTTATGCCTGCGCCCATGGCATCGGCCACCGCTATATCACCCGATAAGAGTTGTACAGAAGGTGAACCTTCGATGCCTGCCCATAATTTTCTGAACGTAAAAGCAACCGGCATTGTTTCGGTCGTACCGGTAGCCGCTGGGTTAAGCATATAATGGTTTAGCGTATACTGGCTGAAATGCGGTATCTGTTGTGAATAAACAGCTTGAATTGTAAGCGTTGCAAGGAGAAGTATTATGATTTGTTTTTTCATGGCTGCCATTCGAAATTATTTAACAATGTTCACCGGTCCGGTCAGGGTTTCTGTGCCATTACCCGGGTCAATTACATAATAATAGGTACCGGAGGGCAGTTCTTTTCCGTTGAATTTACCATCCCAGGGTTGGCTGTAACCATCTGAGGTAAAGACCGTATTGCCCCATGCATTGAAAATTTTCACTTTGCAATCCGGATAACTGCTGATGTTGCCAATATTCCACACGTCGTTTTTACCGTCGCCGTTGGGGCTGAAGGCATCGTAAATGATAAGGTCTGTAACGCCGCTGCCACCCCCGGTAAGCGTTATGAGCAGGCTGTTTGAGATACAATGGTTGAAGTCGGCTGCATAAAACCTGTAACCGCCTGCCTGTAAGTCTGTAAACTGGCCTGTGACATTTACCAGGCTGTCGCTGGCAGTGATCACCGCAATAAAGTCCACTGTGCCTGTTCCCCCTTCTGAAGTAAGGGTAACAGAACCGTTTACATCTTCGGTTACATGTATAACAGACAAGGTATCAATACGCAGGGTATCGGGATTGATGATTTCAAGTTCCGTTCCGGCAGTATCGCAACCGGCAGCGTCTCTTACGCGCACGGGATAGGTGCCTTCGGTGAGACCGGTAAACAGGCCGTTGTTATCGAAATATTCAGTGCCTTTATTGACCGAGTATTGCAGCGTGCCAGTCCCTCCCGTGGCGGTAATGTTAATGGTGCCATCTCCGTAACCTGCACAGGATATATTCTCTGCTATCTGGCCTGTAATTTCAATGGCAGGTGGAGTTTCTACGGCAAGAACATCGCCAGGGTATTCACATCCTGCGGTGTCTCTTAGCCTCACTGAATAGTTACCGGCTGCCAATCCATCAAACAGGCCGTTGTTATTATTGTAATTCAGACCATTGTCAATCGAGTAGGCAAGTTCGCCCGCACCACCTGAGGCAGTTATGGAAATAGCACCGTTGCTGTCACCGTAACAGGTTACAGCGGTGGCAACCTGCGAGGTAAAATCAACGCCGGCAGGCTGGCCAATGGTAACGGATGAATCGGGCGATACACAGTTATTCGCATCTACAACCCTTACGGTATAATTGTTTGCCGGCATGGTATCAAACACCGCTGATGTTTGCGGGAACAACCCTCCAAGTACCGAATAGCTAAGCGTACCTGTTCCCCCCGACGCAGTAATTGAAATGGTGCCGTCGTTATACCCGAAACATGTAGCATCGGTGGTAGAGATGGACTGGATGGTGACGGGGAGGGTATCTTTGAGTGTAAAACTGAAATTTTCAGTACAGGAATTTATATCGGTAACAGTAAGAGAATAATCTCCTGCCTGAACATTTTCCAATACCCTTTCAGAATGCCCGTTGTCCCATTCAAACGAGTAAAGCGGGGTTTCAAAGGTAATTTGTGGATCAATTGTACCATCGCTGTCGCCAACACAGGTGGGTCGTGTATATGTAACACTTGCAAGGCCTATTTGGCCTGGTTGGGAAAGTGTATATGCGTCAGCAACAGTTATACATTGGTTATTGTCTGTTACAGTAACCCTATAGCTTCCGGCCCTTAATCCGGTTGCTACCTTTGTTACCTGGGCGCCCGGATCATTCCAGTAATATTTATATGGCATTGTACCACCGGAAGCGTTGGCTGTCAACTCACCAGATAATTCCCCATAGCATTTAATACTTTTGGTAAGAGAAATATCGGCTGTAAGAAAATTTATCGGCTCATTTACAAAAACCGGAGGTTCAGTTTTGGTGCACCCATTTGCATCTGTTACAGTAATTGCATAATTTCCGCTTGCGATGTTCACAAGGTCTTCTGAGGTCGAAGTGTACCCGCCGGGGCCCAGCCAGCTATAGGAATAAGGCAAGGTGCCACCCGATACATTCAGGCTTATAACACCGGAATTATCCTGTTTGCAACGTAATGGTGTGGCATTTACAAGGGTACCAAGCGTTGCGGGTTCGGAGATTTTTACTTTGGCTGTAGTTGCTTTACTTTCATTATCGGTTACTGTGACAGTGTATTCAACAACAAGCGGTGCCAAGCCGGTTCGGGTTAATGTACTATTTGGATTATCTGATGAAGTAAATCCATCAGACCATACGTAATCATAAGGTGGTATACCGTTAAAAACCTCCACAGTTGCTGAACCATCGTTGTATCCATTACAGGTTACATCAGTTTTGGATTTTATCTGTGCGATGAGCATGCTTTCATCAGGCACTACAAGCGATGTGTCACTTTCGCATCCTTGTGCGTCTGTAATTTCAATGGTATATGTTCCACCCGGCAGGCTGTCAATGTCTTCTGCAGAAGCTGAGCTTCCGGATGGGTATGTCCAGGCATATAGGTAAGTAGATGTACCACCAGAAACATATAGGTCAATTTCACCATTCGGAAGTGTGTCTCCACCTGTGTTTTCAGTTATAATTGTTCCTCCAAAGGTGATTGGCGCGGGCTGTGTTAAGACAAATGTGTCGGTTTCGGTACAAAGATTGTTATCTGTAAGCGTTAAAATATAGGTACCCCTGTTTAGCCCTTTCTGGTCGGCGCTATCAGGCAACAGACCAGAACCGTTGGGAGATGTCCAGGTAAAATCGTATGGCAGCGTGCCACCGGAAGGGGAGATATCTATTTCGCCGTTATTATAGTTATAACAGGATGGATTGACGGGATTACCATTAATAAGCAATGGTGCTGGTTGGGAAACTGTGCCGGTAACAGAGGCGGTTTTGCCAGTGCCATCGGTAATGGTTACTGTGTAATGTGCTGCGGCGAGCCCTTCAGCTATGGGATTGTTAAGTCCGGTATTATGGCTCCATGAATAAGAATAGGGTGGGGTCCCAAAATAGGGGGTGGCAGTTAACATACCGTTTGACAGGCCGTTACAGGTAACCTGTCTTTCATCGGTAATCACGGCGCGCAAAGGGTGCTCGTAAATTGCAAAGAAAAGGTCGCTTTTGCCGGCAGTATTGCTTGTATAAATACTGTCGCCAATTTGAATTTGCGGTGATTTGTAATAACCAGATACATAAGCACGGGAACTAGCGTCCATGTTAACGATGGTACCGGCATCCTGGTAGTCGCCTAATCCCTCAACACTCACACCTGCAATGGGATCGCCGATTTCGTTGAAGGCAGCCAGAAATGCATCTTCGTTGGATGTACTGCTGGTACGCAGGGTGTCTTCATTAAAAATAAGTTCTCCGGCAAAATAGCCTGTTGCATAAATAATGTTGTTTCTTAAGACAAAATCATTGTAAATATCACGACCGGTACCGCCTTTTCTTAAAAACCATTGCAGTATACCACTACGATTGTATTTTGCTATGTAAGTGTCATAATTGGTAGATGCACTTCTTGTATAGGATTTTGTAATAGTTTCTGTTGAGTCTACATAAATAGTATTGCTGTTGTAGTTACCGAGGAGATATACATTGTCGAATTCATCATTGGCTATTGTTCTAAAGTTTTCAGTGTTTTGGCCTTGAATACGACGCACCCATAGTCCATTTCCATCAAAATCAGTTTTATAAATAAAAGCATCATAATTGTTCGAAGGAGGATAATTTATTAAAGTGTCAACATCAAAATAAAGATCTCCTTGAAAATGGCCTCCAAAATAATATCCATCTGGACTAATTCGAGCTTTTAGTATTCTTGAAACTGTATTAGTACCAAAAATAATTTTTGACCAAATGGGATTACCGTCAAGATCAAGACTGGCAATAAAATTAGTATTAATTGAAGATCCTTTAAAAGTATCTAATTCAGCAATATCATAACCCAAAACTAAAGAATCAATGAAATAGCCTAATGCAATAATTCTATTATTGCCATCAAATATTAAATCTGAAGAAGCTTGTAAATTGGCAGTAATACCGATTCTTCTTGTCCAACTTAAAACACCTGAATTATTATATTTTGCTAAGAAAATATCCCCATTTCCAGTACTTGTTAAAGAATCGTTTTGACCAAAATAACATATATTTCTAAAAACACCAGATACATAAATATTATTTTGATTATCTAATGTAAGACCTCCTGCAATTTCAGCACCTGAACTTCCTATAGGATTAACCCATAATAAATTACCTTGTTTATCTATTTTTATAAGTACTATATCACGCAGTCCTTTGGAAATAATATTTAGAGGAGCAGTAATTGTATCAAAAAATACACATAGAATATATGTATTGTCCTGATTATCAATAACTGATAATTTGGGTTCAATATTTGAGCCGTTTATTTTCTGAGAGTTCATCCAATTTTGTCCATATAAAGCTAAATTGCTAATTGTCAAAAATGTATATATAAGTATTTTTTTTTTCATATTTGAATCATTGTGGACTAATTAGAGGATCATATCCCATGTCTTCTGGAGTTCCAGTTGTTTCTCCACTATTTGTTTTATTTATGTTTAAGAGAACCAAACAAGGTAATCTCCAGTTTTTCTTATAAATTTTTTTATTTCTTATTTTATCATTCATAAACCTAAGTTTACATACATTATAAAATTAACATTTCTTTGAACATCTTCCCCCTCAGATACACCACTTCATCCTCCACCTTCACCCATGCGTGTGCCTTTAGCAGGTGGGGTTGGGAGTTATTTACCCCCAGGGCAATACTGCTTTCAATGCCGAAGCTGTTAAGTAGTATTTTAAAGGTCACAGACTTCACAAGGCAGCTAAAGCTTACCGGACTGAAACGTTCAATGCGCCGCATGGTTTTACGCACCAGGCGTATAGACGTTGCCTTGTCTTGCGCCAACGGTTGTTTAGGCTCCGATTTCAGCAAACCCATGTATTTTTTCAGCGGTAAAAAATAAACCACCGGGGTTACAGCAAGGCACAATACAAATGCTTTTACCAGCAACAGTTTTTCCGTTGCCGGTATCTGAAAAATGCGTTTTATATAATCAATGTTTTTCATTCTTTTCATTTTTCTCAATTAACCCCTCTGTCTGCCTCAGGCAGACGTCTCACCTAAAAACAGGGGAGAAAATTTAGCCCCTTCAGCTTTAGTGATATGCTATTCGATTCAGATATAAACTATCCTCTATAGCTTCTAAGAACCTGTTACCCATTTCCCCTCCTGTTATTAGGAGGGGTTAGGGGAGGTTCCCTTCCTTTCTTTACGAGTGCCTGTCCCTCTATTGCGAGAGGCCAGGGGAGGTAAATTTACTTTTTATCTCCGCCAGCACATTATCCAACTGTTCAAAGACCAATTTATTTTCGAACCGGAGAACCGTATATCCCAGTTCTCTAAGCCGGTTATCTCTTCTAAAATCATACTCAATTTGTCCGATATCATTATGCACTTCACCATCCAGTTCAATAATCAGTTTTTCAAGCGGGCAACAGAAATCAACAATATAATTTTCAATGCTTTGCTGTCTTCTGAATTTTCTGCCTTCAAGCTTCTTATTTTTTAATACTGCCCATAAATAAGCCTCTGCAGGGGTAAGGTTTTTTCTTAATTCCCTTCTCCTTTCTTTTAGAGGGTTGATGTTTATTATCTGGTTGTTTCTCATAATATGAAATTTTACCCCTCTGTCTGCCTCATGCCGACATCTCCCCTAAAACAGGGGAGATGTTTTTACCCCTTCAGCTTTAGAGTTATGTTATTGAGGAAGAATTCAGAAACTAACCATCCCCTAAAGTTTCTAAGTACCTATTAGCCAATTCCCCTCCTGTTTTTAGGAGGGGACAGGGGTGGTTCTCCTCCCCTCCTGTTATTAGGAGGGGCCAGGGCTGGTTCCCTTCCTTTCTTTACGAGTGCCTGTCCCGCTATTTCGGGAGGTTGGGGCTGTTAATTTCCACCAGGCCTTTCTCTGCCAGTTGTTCAATGAACGTATGCGTATTTGCCGTGCACTGCTCTTCGGTTACCTCGTATTCCTCAAGCAGGGCATCAACCAGGGATTTGAAAGACAATGGATTTTCGAGCAACTGCCATATCCGCGACCCTACCGTGTCCATACCATAATATTCGCTGTTTTCAACGCTCAGCATCACCACTTCACCGTCTATTTCGCTAAAAAGCTGGTTTTGCCTGCGCTGCAGCACTGTTGAGCCGGCTATCTTCAATCCTTTTCCTTTCTCCCCCATTCGTATTGTAATAAGCAGTAAAAATCTTATTACAAAGTTACAAAAGAACTTTTAATGTAAATACAGTACCAATATACGAAAAATTGCCTGCTCATTTCATTTATTGTCAAGTAATTTTGAACAAAATGCAATTTTAATTAACAAACGGGTGTTTTTTTTACGTGAAAATTCTTCTGAAAATCAGATATGAATTTGAAAAGAGGAAATAAAAAAAGTTGGGGAAAGAAAATTTACTTCAAGGCCAACCGCTAACAATTTGTTTTCTTAATAAATTCGGTTTAACCTGAACCTGACAGGGTTAAAATACCTTGCTTCAGTGAGCTTTTCGGGTGCCTCTGATATCTTTTAATGGCCTTACATTCAAGTAGGCAGGTAGCCAAACCGCTCCATCATGTTGCCATGATTGCTTACAATTCTGTTTACCTGTTCAGGGGTGAGGGTACGCTGCCAGTCGCCGGCAATTCCTTTACGGAAAAAACTCACAGACTTAGCTGCCTTTTCCCTGAAACCCTTTTCCTGTTCCTGGCTTTTGATTTTTTCAAAAGAGCTGAATTCCAGTGCTTTTAGAATTTTTTCATCTGGGTAATTAAGACCGATAAACACGATGGCCTTCTTGAAAGTATTGAAGGTATCGGTCAGCATATCTTCATAGCGGATTATGTGGAGCGGTAACCCCGATCGGTCAGTCCAACTGGTAACATGAAGGCTCCATGTCAGCAGGCGTTGCCGGGTCTGGTTGTGCAGTTTGTTTTCCCTGCTGCAGAATGCAAACGCGGGGTCGTTCATCATGTCTATGGCTTTATCTATTGAGGTTGCTGAATGATGCGCGAAAGAAACGGCAATATCCAGCGGGTTGCGCACAAAGTAAAGCACGGCTTTGGTAATGTCACCGGGTATAAGAGGGGTTTCATCGGACAGCGTTATCCAGGCATCGTGTATTTTGTGGTAGATGGTTTCGCTGGTAATTTCTGACATATACCGGTAAACCTGCGGTCTTAGTCTTTCAACCTCATCCTGTGTAAGGTCTGATGAAGGTACCCCGGCAGCCTCATCGAACAGTGAACGGCTGCTTGCAATGGTGGTGGGGTACAGGGCGTTGATGTCGGCAGGCTCATCGCCATCTTCCAGCAGGTTGGTCAAAAATATCCTGAACCACGTGTTTCCCGATTTGGGATAGGAAGCCAGCCAAACTATGTTTTTTTTATTGCTCAATTTTCAGCCAGTTTTTCGAGAATTATTTCAGCCAGTTTTTCTACCATAAACCCGCCGTTTGGCCTGACAATACGTGTAATCTTAACCTTAGGGGCAAGCATATTGCAAAGTTGAAAATGTTTTTCAAGGATGCCGGTCTTGTTCATCCCCCTGAAAAAGTAGGTGTTGTTTTTAAGTGCATTGAACTTCTCTATGCCTTGGAGACCAGCAATTTCAAAAGTTTCGAGGTTGTGCGTACCTATAATAAATATATGGCTGATAGCTGCCTCTTTTGTATGAAATGTTTCTACAGGGTAAAGGTATTTTTTCAGATTTTTTCTTATCGGGTTGTATTTATCGGGTTTCTTGCCCAAAACTTTCAGGCTGTCCTCCCAAATTTTCATACCGGGAAATGCAGGGATAACCTGTGCTTCATTATTATTAAACCCAATAAGCGAAATATCATCGGCCAGCAGTTGGGCCCCTTTCTCTAAAAACGCTGCTGCAATGGTACTTTTGCCTGCGCCTGAGTTACCCGAAAAAACTATTCCTTTTTCCTGGTACAAAACAGCGCTGCCATGCAGCGGAAGCAACCGCCGCTGGTGCAGTAGCGCCCCGAATACGGTGCCGAGGATAAAAGCGGAGATATCATCACCCGAATCTTTATTGGTAATTTCCACCGTAATGGTCTCCCCTTTCTGAACATAAAATTTTGCCAATCCGTCTACCTTCAGCAGAAATTCTTCGGCGCCGGCCTGGAAAAGCACACCTTTGTTTAAAGGATTGGTAATTGCTTCAGGGATAACACCCTCACGGATAATAATATCGGGTTTTTCGCATTCGTGTTCTGCCAACCCTGCCACCGGTAATTGTGAAAACACATTCAGGTTAAACGCTTTGTAGCGATAAGGATAATCTGTTATCTTTACATTCATGGTGCAAAATTAGTTATAAATTATCATAAAGGAATCAGCTTTAGAATAACAAGGTGCTTTAATTATTATATTTCAGATGATTGGTGAAGGACGTAAGATGATTATGGAGATAATATTAAAATTAGGTATAGAATTTCTCAGGGCTATGGACATTGAGTTACGAGCTATGAGATGCGAGCTGCGAGGAAGAAGAGCAAAACATAAAAAATGAAGAATTTTAAGCAATTGTATATCAGGCAGAAAGGAATCGAAATTGTCAAGGAAACTTATCAGTTGGCCAGGGAGTTGCCCGGAACAGAGAAATTTGGTATAATTAACCAGATAACCAGGGCATCTGTTTCTATACCATCCAATATTGCAGAAGGTTGTAGTAGGAATAGCAGTAAAGAAAATATTAGGTTTTCGGAAATTGCTTTGGGGTCAACCTTTGAATTGGAAACACAATTTATCATAATAAAGGAATTATCCTTAATTGACCCAGATGCTTTAATTAATATTTTTCAAATGATTGATGAAGAGCAAAAGATGATCATGGGTTTTATAAAAGAATTAGGATAGATGAATATCGAGTTGCGGGTTATGAGCCGAGAGCTGCGAGGAAGAAGAATAAAACATGAAACATGAAAAATTTTAAACAATTGTTAATCTGGCAGAAAGGAATCGAAATTGTCAAGGAAACATAATTGTTGACCTGAACAACTGTTTTTTTATCAAGATAGAAACGTGTACATTGATTAAAGTATTTTAAATGAATAGTATGGGAAAAATGTGGATTATGGGGATTATCTAAAAATTAGGAACAGGATTTCTCGTGGCTCGTGGCTCATAGCCCGCGGCTAATTAATAAACAAACAACTTTTAAAACTGTGGTAACAGAAATATTTGGAATAATAAACATGCCTGACAGCCAATCCATTTCAGAAAAAATGGTTGAAAAGGCCAGATATAAAACCATATTCAGGCACCATGAAAAACAATGTGGCATAGAAAGGCTGGGTACGGTTATTATTGGCAAAGAGGCAGAAAAAAATACGAACCTGCCGATAATTCAGGAAGATTCGCTGATAATCTGTGCCGATGTTACTTTCTATAACCGTAAAGACCTGTTAAGAAATTTGAGGCTTGAAGAGGATTGTGCCGATACTACCTGTCTGTTGCATGCTTTTAGGAAATGGGGCCATAATTGTGTGGACTATTTTGAAGGTGATTTTGCCTTTGCCATTTGGGACAGCAATAACAGGGAACTTTTCTGCGCACGCGACCCCATTGGCATGAGGCCGTTTTATTATACCCAACCGAAACAGGGTTTTATTTTTGCGTCAGAGTTGAGGTTTGTCAGCGCTGCTATAACCAATGGGGCCAATCTTAACCATGATTTTTTTTTAGACAGCCTGGTGACTGTTATCTCTGACAAGCATGAAACGGCTTTTGAAAATATCTTCAGGTTGCCGCCGGCCCATAAGCTTGTTTTCAAAGACGGAAAACACAGAACAGAGCAATATTGGGAACTGGATACCGGCAAGACAATCAGGTACATGAATGAAAATGAGTATGTTGAATCATTCAGAAAATCGCTCATCAAGGCCATTGAAAAAAGATGTGAAGATACATACAGCATTGCCTCAGAACTGAGCGGAGGACTTGATTCCACGCTTGTATCGTGTGTTGCCGCCGGTTATGCATCAAGACTGGGCATACCATTCGGTGCTTTTTCAAATACGTTGCCCGACAACCATGGCACAGTTATGATTGATGAAAAAAGCCATATTAAAAAAGTGCTTGACCGGAAAAACTTTAACTGGCATGAAGTGAACAACCTGTCGGCCGGGATTCCGGAAATAATTGAAGATACCATTCAAACGCAGGGGGCATTCACCCAGCAGCGTTTTCACATGTTCAACCGGGGCATCTATGAGGCTGCCGGCCAAACGGGCGCCGGGGTTTTGCTATCAGGGTTCGGGGGCGACGAGATGGTTTCGGCCCGCACCGGGAATGCCTGGTTTGACCTGATAAGGGAGAACCAATGGAAAAGTTTTTACAGTGCCCTTACCTATAAAACATTTTTTCTCAAGTCGGGGGCAAAAGGAGTAAAACTATTTCTTGATTATCATTTAAAAAAGAACCGTGTTCCCGTTCTTACTTCGGGAATATTTACCCTTTCTTTGCTGCAGCGCAGGATGAAAACGCTGCCCCTTCAGGCACAATTCGCAACAGATAAAAAACTTGATGAGCGGTTTTATTCAAAACACCGTAAATATGGCTATCTCTATCTTGCCGACCGGCAAAAACAAAAGGTTGACCATCCGCATGTTTCCCAGCGTATAGAATACTCTTATGCTGCAGCGGCCCAGTATGGATTGCAGTACAGGTACCCGTTACTCGATACAGGTTTGTTGCAGATGTGCCTTTCTTTCCCTGCATGGATCAAAAACCGCCCCGGAATGGACCGTTATCTCTTCAGGCAGGCCATGACAGGACTGGTACCTGAAGAAATCCGTTTACGAAGCGATAAAACAGGGGCGGTTATACCCCACATGTACACCAGGCTTCAGAAAGATCAACAACTGTTATCGGAATTGCTGCATAAGTATCAGGTAAACAGTCATCTGACAAAAATATTCGATTTCTCACGGTTTGATACATGGATGGAGCTGTTGCTTGAACGTAACCCCGATGAAATGAATTACCTGATGCCCGGCGCCTATTATAACCATTTGATGGTGATGCAATGGCTAATTAAAAATCCTGATTATGAAATATAACCAGGGGCAACTACAGTTATTGCCCGAAATCCGTTTCATACTGTCGGTTATCTGCAGGTCTGGTGAAACTATGGACTTCAGCGGAGGCATAGCTGAAACAGACATAGAAAAACTGATCGTGCTGATTGAAAAAAATCGCATTACACCGCTGTTTTTTAGATATATAAACCAAAGCCCGGCTGGTTTTGACCCGGAATACCTGTCCCGTCTGAGGTTACTTGCCAGGGAACATACTTTGAAAGCCCTGGCGCTTCAGTCGCAGCTTCTGAAGATATGCGGTGCATTAAATAGCAGGGGTATCTCATACATGGCCATAAAAGGGCCTCAATTGTCGCATCAGTTGTATTCCGATGCAGCGGTCAGGGTTTGTGTAGACCTCGATTTTTTTCTTGAAAAAGAGAATGAACTCGGGGAGGCCGCAGAGGCGTTATCTGAATTGGGTTTTAAGGTTACCAACCTTCCGGGGGAAAAGAACCAACTGAAATCATTTATTTTCAAAACAGGAAAACACGAAACCACTTTCTTCAATAAAAACACCCGCACCTATATTGACCTGCACCTGCGGCCTGTTGGGAATTCCCTTTTTTCAGCACGCTATCATCGTTTGTTTTTCTCGGAAAGGCAGGTTTATACCATTAATAATACCGTGATGACAGTTCCTTCGCCCACGTATTATTTTCTTTTTTTATGCCAGCATGGTGCAGCACATCAATATACAAGCCTTCACTGGCTGGCTGATGTTTTTGCATTTTATAACCGGTACAGTTTTTCTGTGAGTGACCTTTTAAACAGAGCATCGGCCATGAAGTTGAAGAGGCAACTGTTGCTAACGCTTCTGCTGCTGAACAGGCTTTGTGGTGTAACGCTGCCGGAAGAGTTCATACAGGAATTTTCAAATAACAGGTTGATGGAACGGTTGCTTGGTGTTTGTTTTAATTCGATCAACAGAACAGGAAAAATTGAATATACATTAAGAGAGCGGTTAGATAAAACGATTTATAGGTTCCTGCTTGCCGAAGGCTTTTCCGGAAAGGCTGATACCGTAATCAGTATTGTTACGAGGTATCTTTTCAGATTGGTCAACAAACAGGGCTTCAGGATGCACGAACGAAAAGGTTAAATTACCGGCAATTGATGAATTATTCGGTGCAAATTCAGGGAAGTGAAAAAGAAGGATGGAACGAAGCCAGCGGTATATAAGATTCAAGGTTCTTCATTACAAAACCATTTTGGCTAAATGATTCAAGCACCCTGGGCAGGGCGTAAAGCATATTGTCGCTGGCCTTAACCGAATCGTGAAAGACAATGATTGACCCGGGCCGTGCATTGTCAAGTACATTCTTCAGACATTTTTCTTTCCCTGTATCCCGGTCGTAATCACTGCTCATAATATCCCACATAATGATATTGTAAAACTGCCTCAGGTGCTTTAGCTGCGATCGTTTGATTTTTCCGTAAGGAGGCCTGAACAGGTTAGACCGGATGAATTTTCCTGCCAGTTCAATGTCATTGTAATATTCTGTATTTGTGGTCGCCCATCCCTTAAGGTGGCTGTATGTATGGTTGCCCACCGAATGGCCGGAATGGGTAATTTGCCGGTAAACATCGGGATACCGCTCCACGTTGCGCCCTATACAGAAAAAAGTGGCCCTTGCATTGAACTGTTCCAATATTTCCAGCACCTTTGGCGTTATCTCGGGGTTTGGGCCATCATCGAAAGTGAGAAAAATATCTTTTTCCCCGTTTTGTAAATCCCAGATAAGACTGTAGTATATTTTTTTTAAAATATATGGTGTCCTGGCTATAAGCATATCAGTATAGGCCTACATTAAGGGCCATAAGGTAATCCTGGAACCTTGTTTCAAGTTCTTTTCGTTTTTCATCGTCTCCAAATTCCCTCATCAACCTTGCCAGTTCGTTGATAATATGAAGGTTCAGCCTCTTTTCATACGACAAGGCTTCAGCGCGCCTCTTATCAAGGCTTACAAGGTAGTCGAGTTCTTCGTATGTGTTTTGTTTTAATTTTTCAGCAATCTGAAGGGCTTTTTCCTTCTCATTCAGCCTTAAATAACTTTCGATGACCGCCAGGGTGAAAATATCGTATCTTACGATGGTATCCGGCATAATCTCCAGGCTTTTGTCAAGAACTGTTTTTGCAGAATCGGGTTTGCCTTCGTTGATTAATGTTTCTGCAAGTCTTGAAAAATTACTCCTGAAATTTGAAAGCATCCGCATCACGTTTTCATCAATATAAACATCGGGGTTGTCAATGCCTCCCCATTTGAATTTATTGAGTAGGTTGTCGTACACGATGTCCGTATCAATGCCCCCGGTGTTAGGGTATCCGCTTTCGGACCTAACAGGTACAATTCTGTATGCCAGTCCGTGAACCTGGAAATAGTTATCAAGGTTGAGATAATTATCGCCCGATACCGTGATGGCAAAATATACCGGTCGTTCCCAGTTATTGGTGCCGAGAAGGTCGAGCACCATCATATGGTTTTTCAATACATAATTTCTTCCAAGTTCCCACTGTATCTCGGGTACAATCTGATCGGCAAATTTCGGGCTTACCGTGCCATTGGCCAGCACTTTTTCTTTGTCAACAGGTATACTGAAACGTCTGTTGGGAAGATAATCAATGCGTTCGTTGTAATTGGGTATCCGTTTTGTCTTGTCGGAGTCATCGGCAAGAAAATCAATGGCCTGCTTCAGGTCGGTATAACCTTTTAAGCGTTCGATCAAATACACAATGTCCCGTTTGCCCGAAATGTATTTGTCTTTGGTAAGTGTAAATGGCACAGGGTCAGACTTATAGGCTTTTCGGTGCATTTGTTCGATGTACCAGTCGGCGCCAAGGTAGCTCAGGTTGATCACACGTACGTCGGTCCTTATGCCTTCTACTTCCTGCGCATACCAAAGGGGAAATGTATCGTTGTCGCCATTGGTGAAAAGAATGGCATTCTTTGCACAGGAATTAAGGTAATTGTATGCAAAATCCCTTGCCATATAGCGGCCAGATCTGTTGTGGTCGTCCCAGTTTTCTTTTGCCATAATGTAGGGAACACCTGCAAAACATAGCACTCCGGCTATATAAGCGCTGACATGTTCGGGGAGGTATTTATTCATCAGTTCATATAAAGCAAGTACCCCCAGTCCGATCCATATCGCGAAAGCATAAAAAGAACCGGCATAGGCGTAGTCGCGTTCACGGGGCTGAATGGGATTTTGGTTAAGGTAAACCACGATGGCGATGCCTGTCATAACAAAGAGCGCAAGCGTCGTCCAGAAATCGTCGTGCCGTTTTTTATACTGGTAAACCATTCCGATAAGACCGAGCAGCAAGGGCAGGAGATAATACCGGTTGCGGGCTTTGCTGTTCAACTGGCTGCCCGGAAGTTTATCCTGGTTTCCCAGTCTTGCTTCGTCAATAAATTTTATCCCGGTTATCCAGTTACCTTTCGTAATCTCATGCTTATAATGCGATTGGGTATCATTCTGCCGCCCGGCAAAATTCCACATGAAATACCTGAAATACATATGTCCCAATTGATATCTGAAAAAGAACTTTAGGTTTTGCCCGAATGATGGCTTTTTTCTGGGTTTAGTACGGTCATAAACAATATTTCCCTCCTGGTCTCTTACCACATTGCCTTGGTTATCAACACGTGCTTCATAGATATCTTTTTCTTCGATATTGGCCCAACTCAGGTAAACATTAATATGGTCAGGATCAGAGCTCCACATCCTCGGGAAGAGGGTGGTATATTCCTTATCATATACATATTTTATTTTATGGTTGGTGATGACATATTTACCATCTATAGGGGTATAAATGGGTTTGGTCTTTTCTGTTGACTTTGGCTGGGCATTGAAGTATTGTCCGGAGAAAAGCGGCCTGTCACCATATTGGTCCCTGTTAAGGTAACCCATCAGGGCAAACATGTTTTCAGGGTTGTTCTGGTCCATGGGCGGATCGGCAAGGGAGCGCACAATTATAATGGCATAAGATGAATAACCAATAAGGATTGCTGCTACAGAAATTAAAATGGTGTTTAAGATGACCTTACTGTTTTTATGGGTATAATGTACACCCCAGATAAGGAATGCAGCGAGGGCAATAAGGTAGAAAAACACACCCGACCAGAAAGGAAGCCCGAAAGTATTGACAAAGAGCAGCTCGAAGACCGATGCAACCTTGACAAAACCAGGGATGATAATATACATAACCGATCCAAGCAACAGGGCAGATATTGCCAATGATTCGAGGATCCCCTTCAGGGAAATCGGATACTTCTTAAAATAATATACTAGTACGATGGCTGGTATGGCGAGAAGGTTCAGAAGGTGAATGCCGATTGAAAGCCCCATAAGATATGCAATAAGCACAATCCAACGATTGGCATTCGGGGTATTGCTAATGTTCTCCCATTTCAGTATGGCCCAGAATACAATTGCAGTAAATAGTGATGAGGTGGCATAAACCTCGCCTTCAACAGCCGAAAACCAGAAGGTATCTGAAAATGTATAGGCCATGGCCCCGATAATCCCGCTTGCCAGTAAGGCAATAATTTTTCCGGTTGACAGCTCTTCATTGTCTTTTGTAAAAATTTTCCTGGCAAGATGTGTAATGGTCCAGAAAAGAAACATGATGGTAAGTGCGCTTACGATGGCAGATAAGCCGTTTACCATTACCGCCACTTTTGATGTGTCGGTCCCGGCAAGCATGGAAGCCATTCTTGTAAGTAACATAAAAACAGGTGCTCCCGGAGGATGACCTACTTCAAATTTATATCCGGCAGCGATAAATTCGCCGCAATCCCAGAAACTGGCTGTTGACTCAATGGTTGATAAATATACATAACCGGCAACTAAAAAAACTGCCCAGCCTGTAATGGTGTTGATCAGATTTAACCTTTTCATCAAGGGGTATAAGTTTATTTAAAGCACAAAGAACGAGAAATTTTGTTGAAAAATGCAAAACTACCAAAAAAATAATATCATACAAAATACATGTTTTTAGCAGAATAGGGCAATAATCAGGTGTTTGACAAGTGTTAAAAAATATTAAATGCCATTACTTCAGTAATAAATTAAACCGCCAGGGCTTATTTTTCCAGTGTTCACCGGCATAATCTATCCCTATTCGCGGACCGGTTACTATCTCGCCTTCAGCCTCATTGTTTTCTATCCATATCCTGCCTGATACAACAAGGTCTTCGCCGTAGAAGCTGTCATCAATATTAAGCCTGCGCGTAAGTTTGCCGGGACCGTTATAACCGTTTATTCCCCTTATCAGAACAGCCTGCGGGTTGTCTTCCTCACCGGTGACAATATTCAGCATCCAGTACATACCGTAAATAAAGTAAACATAAACATGCCCGCCAACTGCATACATTATCCTGTTTCTATTGGTCCTGCCTTTCGAGGCATGGCATGCCAGGTCATCTTCTCCCCTGTATGCTTCTACTTCTGTTATGATAAACTTTTCAGGTTCACCATTGTTTATAATCACAATATATTTGCCCAGCAGGAGCGGCGCTACAGAAAGTACATCCTGTCTGAAAAAATCCCTGCCGAGTCGCTTATCAGGCTGCATTTTCACTTTTATATTCGAAAACAAACAAGGCAAAAAACAGCGAAAAAAATACGATCCCGGCCATGGTTTCGAGGGTATCTTCGTTAAGCATAGACAAAAATATCACCAGCAAAAAAATAAGGGTTATGAGGTCGTTATTTTTTTTCTCGTAAAATACTGCAAAGACAAAAGAAAAAAGTATCCATAAAAACCCGGCGATACCAAAGGATATTATAAAAGTTATAAACTGGTTATGCGCGCGGAGCCTCCATCTTTCATCAAGATTTGTCCCGGATTTTTTATATTGATTTTTGTATTCCATTTTTACATCACCGGTGCCTACCCCGAACCAGAAATTTCGTTTAATAATCTTCATTCCGTTTTTCAGGTATTCAATGCGCTGGGTAAGGGAGTGTCCTCCTGAAATACCGGTCTTCCGGTATACGTCAATTTCCCAGAAGAACTGGTAAATCCTGGGATAGATGCTGAACTTTTTGCTGAAAATGTGGTTTGAGAAACCGTTTTCTATCATTGTGATATCATGCGGACTTAATGCAGCCACACCGGCCGAATCTTTTCTCAATCCTTTTGAAGTCATGTACCTTACAAGTGTCTGGCTGAGATGCTGCCCCTTATGGTCAAGGCTGTCGAAACCCAATGTGCTTCGTCTGTTCCATTCTTTTCTCAGTTCGTCAATGCAAAGGTACAGGTAAACGTAATTTCTGTTCTCGATCAATTGTGGCTTAATGTCATGAAAATATGGGTTCCCGTTGGCTGTATACTTATCCAGCATTTTTATATTCACCCCGGGAGAAGGATAGAAGCTTGACAAGGCTTTAAACACAGTATTGCCGGTAAAAAACGCCACCAGGACAAAAATAATGGCAACTGCAATGGTAAGCGGCTTTTTCTTTTGTTTAATGATAAAAATAATAACCAGTAGGGATACGGAAAGCATATAAATCCATATACCTGTAAATGACTGAAGGATAAACAGAAAAGCGCTTAACCAAATGACCAGCAGCGGTAAGACTGTTTTTTCTCTTTTATTCAGTGAAAACTTCCCGAAGAGCAAGGTGTACATTATAATCAGTACGGCCATAACGATCATGAGTGAAAACCTGATATGGGAAATAAAAACAGAGATATTTCTTGAATCATTTAATGATTTTTGCGTTACAATGAAAATTGCCGTAATGATAAGCGTTGCAACGAATACACTGAGGATATAATACTTAAATATTGATTTCAGCCGAGGAAGTGGTATTTCGCGGGAGGTGCCGACCACCAGCAAAATAATAAGGTAAGGAAGTTTAACTTTCAGGTCGTGCATGCCATAAGCCAGGTCAGAAGACCAGGCCATACCTGCTGCATGCAGCAGGTAGACAGAGATCATAAAGAGCAGGCTTTTACGCGACCAGAGTACTTTCATTTTCCGGGTAAGATGGCCCTCTGCTATCCAGTTGATGGAGAGAATAAACATGGACACACTCATCAGAAACCTTGAAACCGGCAAACCGATTGCAAGCAGGGTTAGCGCGAGGATATATACATTAAAATGAACTTCTTCCCTTCGGGTGCCAAAGTATCCGGATAAAAATGTTTTTATGTTTCGCAGGAAAGCCATTCAAGAAACCTGATAATTCTGATACCGGTTCAAAAATAGTCTATTTATTATAAGTGGCAGCATTTTTTCATGCCCATCAAATAAAAAATAAATTAAATTGTTGTATAATAAAAAATAATTGTATTTTTGCACTCCACAAATTTTAGGATTTTTTTGTATCGGCATAGAAATTAAAACATTAAGATAAAGTGAACACACTGAGTTATAAAACTATTTCTGCAAACAAGGCCACTGTAAAGAAAGAGTGGTATGTGGTAGATGCAACCGACCAGGTTTTGGGCAGGTTAAGCTCTAAGGTTGCCAAGATAATCAGGGGCAAGAACAAACCCGATTTTACACCACATGTTGATTGCGGTGATAATGTAATTATTATTAATGCTGAGAAGATAAGGCTCACAGGAAACAAAGTTACGGATAAGGAATATAAAAGATATACCGGATACCCCGGAGGTGAAAGGTGGACAAGCCCTGATGAACTTTTAAAGAAGAATCCTTCGAGAATTATTGAATATGCTGTAAAGGGCATGTTACCGAGAAACAGGCTGGGCAATGCTATATTCAAAAACCTGTTTGTTTATGCCGGTAGCGACCATCCACACCAGGCACAGCAACCCAAAGAATTAGATATTAATACCATTAAATAACGCACATGGAAGTAATAAACGCCCTTGGAAGAAGAAAATCTGCGATAGCAAGAGTGTATGTTAGCACCGGTAAGGGTCAGATAACAGTTAACGATAAGAACTACAAAGACTATTTTACCATACAGCAATTACAATATATCGTCGAACAGCCCTTAAGGGTTTCGGATGCCATTGATAAATTTGATATCCAGGTAAACCTGCAGGGAGGCGGAATAAAAGGGCAGGCCGAAGCATTAAGGCTGGCTATTTCCCGTGCGCTGGTTAAAATAGACGAGGAAAATAAACCTACTTTAAAGGCCAACAAGTTTCTTACAAGAGACCCACGTGAAGTGGAAAGGAAGAAACCAGGCCGTCCCAAAGCACGTAAGAGGTTTCAGTTTAGTAAACGATAGCCCCACAGGTTGTTTAGTATCTAAATTGCTAAGACTCATTCCGGTACTACCCGAATGGCTACTTAGTGATTGATAAATCAGAATGTAAACAAATATAATTATGCCAAGAACAAATTTTAATGAATTACTTGATGCAGGTGCCCATTTTGGCCACCTGAAAAGGAAGTGGAACCCCAACATGGCTCCGTATATTTTCATGGAAAAGAACGGAATCCATATCATAGACCTCCACAAAACAATCGTAAAAGTTGATGAAGCAAGCGCTGCCCTAAAACAGATTGCCAAATCGGGCCGAAAAATTCTTTTCGTTGCCACCAAAAAGCAGGCAAAAGATATTATTGCCGACCTTGTAAAGGGTGTAAATATGCCCTATGTTACAGAGCGCTGGCCGGGTGGTATGCTTACCAATTTCCCTACCATCAGGAAGGCTGTAAAGAAAATGACTACCATTGATAAAATGGCAACCGACGGAACTTTCGACAATATGTCGAAAAGAGAGAGGCTGCAGGTAAACCGCCAGCGGGCAAAACTCGAAAAAAACCTCGGTAGCATCGTAGACTTAACCCGTTTGCCGGCTGCAATGTTTGTTGTGGATATTATCAAAGAAAAAATTGCCGTCAGGGAAGCAAAAAGATTAAACATCCCTGTATTTGCAATTGTTGATACCAATTCAGACCCCAATGATGTGGATTTCCCGATTCCCGCAAATGATGATGCATCAAAATCAATATCTCTGATCGTAGGTGCTGTCTGTCAGGCTATTACCGAAGGGCTTGAAGAGAGGAAACTCGAGAAAGACAAGGATGTACCTCAAAAAACGAAGGGTGGTAAAAAAGCCAAAGACATTGACTCTGAAGACGAAGACGAGGTAGACGAGGAGGAAGATTTTGATGAGGAAACAGACCTGGAAGAAGAACCGGAAGATGGAGAAGGTCTGGATAATGAGGACGAAGATACATCGGACGGCGAGGTGAAGAAGCCTTCGAAAAAAGCTCCTGCAAAAAAAGCTCCTGCAAAGAAAAAAATTGAGGAAATCGGCGACGACGAATAAAAATGATTAGGTTTTATAACTAGAGAAAAAATACAAATATATGGCTCAAATAACCGCTGCTGATGTCAGCAAATTAAGAAGAATTACCGGGGCTGGAATGATGGATTGCAAAAAAGCCCTCGAAGAAGCCGAAGGTAATTTTGATAAAGCTATAGAGATAATTCGCAAAAAAGGGCAGGCTGTTGCCAATAAACGTGCCGACCGTGAAGCCAGTGAAGGTGTGGTACTGGCAAAAACCACTGCCGACGGTACTAGGGGTGCAATGATTGTACTTAACTGTGAAACGGATTTTGTGGCCAAAAACCAGGATTATGTTGCACTTGCAGGAAAAATTCTTGATGTTGCACTTAATAATAAACCTGCCGATCTTGAAAGCCTGAAAAAGCTCGCTCTTGAAGATAAAACAGTGGAAGAGAAAATTGTCGAGCAGATTGGTATTATTGGCGAAAAAATTGAACTTGCTTACTACGACCAGCTTGAAGATAAAATGGTTGTACCTTATGTTCATCCGGGTAACAAACTTGCTACCATGGTAGCGCTTAACAAAAAGGTTGACCTTCAGGTAGGTAAAGACATTGCAATGCAGGTGGCTGCCATGAACCCTGTTGCTGTTGACAAAAATGATGTTTCTCCCGAGACTATGGCAAAAGAGAAAGAAATAGGTATCGAACAGGCCCGTCGTGAAGGCAAACCTGAAAATATGCTTGAAAAAATTGCCGAAGGCAAACTACAGAAATTTTTCAAAGAAAGCACCCTGCTCAACCAGGAGTTTACCAAAGACAGCAAAAAGACTGTAAGACAATACCTTCAGGAAGCTGATAAAGAGGTTTCTGTAACGGCTTTCAGGAGATATTCCCTGAACCTCTGAAAATAGATTTAAATTGATATAGGTTAAAAGAGAACCCTGCAAGGTTCTCTTTTTTTTTCTGCACCAACAAAAAAAAACTTAGCTTTATGGTTTAAAATTTGCAACATGATAAAATATAAAAGAATTCTGCTTAAACTAAGCGGTGAAGCTTTAATGGCCAACCAACCGAGCGGTATTGACGGCAACCGTCTTGAAGAATATGTAAAACAGGTTAAAGAGGCGGCTGGTTTGGGGGTGAAAATAGGAATAGTAATCGGCGGAGGTAACATTTTCAGGGGAGTTACAGGGACAAAAACCGGAATAGACCGTGTTTCTGGAGATTATATGGGTATGCTTGCCACGGTAATCAACGGGCTTGCCATACAATCATCACTTGAAAAAAACAATGTGCCGGCAAGACTGCTCAATGCCATTCAGATGGATCCGGTAGGGGAGCGATACAGCAAAAAGAAAATGATGAATTATCTTCAATCCGGTGAGGTGGTGATTTTTACTTTCGGTACGGGCAATCCCTATTTTACAACCGATACCACGGCGGTGCTTCGCGGTATTGAAATGGAGGCTGATGTTATTTTAAAAGGTACCCGTGTTAACGGTGTTTACACTGCCGACCCTGAAAAAGATAAAAATGCAGTAAAGTATGACACCCTTACATTTGATGAAGCATACAATAAAGGCCTGAAAATTATGGATCTGACTGCATTCACCATGTGCAGGGATAACCATGTGCCATTGATTGTATTTAATATGAACCGTGAGGGCAATTTGTTAAAATTGCTGAAGGGAGAAAAGGTAGGTACACTTATTACCCCTTAAAATAATAAGTAATATTTTTAGTTGAATTTAGATATTTTTTTATTTTTGTTGCCAAACTACTAAAAAATCGCACCATGGAAGAAGAAGTTCAACTATATCTTGAAGATGCCAGGGAAAAAATGGAAAAGGCAATCAGCCATCTTAAAGACGAATTGTTAAGGGTAAGGGCAGGGAAAGCCACCCCCAACATTCTCGATGGAATTGTAATTGATTATTACGGTGTAAAATCACCTTTGAACCAGGTATCAAATATCAATACCCCCGATGCGAGGACCATAGCCATTCAACCCTGGGAGAAAGCTATGATTGAACCTATAGAAAAAGCCATAATGGCTGCTAATATCGGGCTTACCCCGGCCAATAACGGTGAAATAATCCGCATCAATATCCCGGCCTTAACCGAAGAACGCAGGCGTTCGCTGGTGAAACAGATTAAAAACATGGGCGAAAATACCAAGGTAAGTGTTAGAAACACACGACGTGAAACCAACGAAGAACTTAAAAAAATGCAAAAAGAGGGATTGGCCGAAGACCTTGCCAAAAACGCCGAAAACGAGGTGCAGGAAATGACCGATAAATATTCAAAAATGGTTGACGATGTGGTGGCTGCCAAAGAAAAAGATATCATGACCGTTTAATAAACCGGCGCTGAAATTTTTGACATTTTTTCAATAATCTTTTTGACTCTTTTTATCTGGATCACTCTGTTTGATTGCAAAGGGTGCTTGTTGTTATCATCGTTTCATCCGGTACAGTTACAGCACATGTCTATTGTTTTTCGGGCGGTTAATACTTTTTTTCTGAAACGGTTAAACACTTTCCCTTTCCATATCTCTGATAATTTTTGTTGTGGAAACTTTCCAATTTCAAATGATGCATCTTTGTCAAAACAACATGGAACAGTGATACCGTTGTGTAAAATGACGATGGTGTCCCAGATACGGCGGCAACGGTTCGGGATTTTTTTTCGCAGCGAATATTTACCCTCTGAAATTTTGTAACGCGACACCTTAAGGTTACCGGGCAATAAAAAATTGTTCTTCTCAAAATCAGTTACCTGAAGGGTTTTAAAAACCACACGGTCAACACCCAGTTCTTTTCCAAGATTTTTTATTCTATCAATCTGGTTTTCTGTGTGTTTCATTAAAAGGCATTGAATAATTATAAAAGGTTTTTTTGCATGTTTCTGCCTTCTCAGTCTGGTAAGGGTTTTAATTCCGTCAACAACTTTATTGAAATCG
This sequence comes from Bacteroidales bacterium, assembly GCA_016936215.1. Classification (GTDB taxonomy): domain Bacteria; phylum Bacteroidota; class Bacteroidia; order Bacteroidales; family UBA10428; genus JAFGPL01. The sequence goes on along the minus strand of JAFGPL010000326.1, from coordinate 16,787 downwards.
CCCCCTTTCCGGTAAATCTCATAAGACTCCTGATCGGTGCCATCAAGTGAGATGATAATCCGGTCAAGGCCCGAATCAATTACTTTTCGTGCATTTGCTTCTGTGAGGTAATGCCCGTTGGTGGACACTACTGTATATATTTTTTTTGAAGATGCATATCTGATAAGTTTAGTAAGGGATTTGTGCAAAAATGGTTCGCCTTCGAAATAAAGCATCAGCCACATAAGGTTTTGGGAAAGACTGTCTATAATCTGCCGGAATAGTTCAATATGTATATAACCTTTTTCACGTGACAGCGATTGGTTGCCTACAGGGCATTCAGGGCATTTCAGGTTGCACATGTTAACCGGTTCAACAGTGGCGAATGCCGGCCCGCCCCAGATTACCGGTTTTCTAATAAGCAGTGATATCGTGTATGAAAGCTTTATTTTCAGATAATTGGCTATTTTGCCAAACTTTAGTTTTTTAAGAAAATTGTAAACATCATACACCATTTGATAGGTATGATCTTAATTGGTTTCAAGTATTTTGAAAAGTTCATCGAGTTTTGGGGTGAGAATGATTTCGGTCCGCCGGTTTTTTTGCCGGGCATCAGCCGTTTTAGCAGGATCAACGGGCATAAATTCACCACGTCCCGATGCTAGTAATCGTTTTGGGTTAATCGTAGTTCCTTCAAGCAATATTCTTACAATTGAGGTGGCGCGCTGCACGCTCAGGTCCCAGTTGTCCTGGTATGCCGATCCTTTTATTACAGGCACATCGTCGGTATGTCCCTCAATCTGGATATTGATATCGGTGTTTTGTTCGAGCACCCTGGCTAAGTTTTTTAACGCAGATACCCCTTTGGCATCCACTTCGGTGCTGCCGCTTTTGAAAAGCAGTTTTTCTTCAAGCGATACATATACTTTTCCGTTTTTTTGCGTTACTGTAAGTCCTTGGTTTTCAAAACCCATAAGGGCGGCAGATACTTTCTGCTTCAAAGCATTTACTGCAGAGTCTTTTCTTGAAAGTATTCTTTCAAGTTCGTTGAGACGGGCATTTTTTCTGTTCATTTCTGCCTGCAGGGTTTCAAAGTTCCTCTTTTTTTCGTCAACACTTCTCGAAAGCTGGTTGAGCTGGTCTTCACGTTTCTGAAGGTCGCTTTGGGTAACTTGTAACTGACTGAGTAACCTACGGGTTTCGGTAGCGCTGCCGGTTAAAAGCTCGTTCTGTGCTTTTTTCAGGTCGTTGTATTGCTGGTTCATTTGTTCCAGTTGTTTTCTTAGCCGGGAAACCTCTTCCCTGCTTTGTTCGCTGCTTTTAGCAAGTTCTTCGGCATTCTGCCCCTGTTGATCCATTTTGGCCTTCAACTCGGTATTTTCCACAGTAAGTTTTTCATTTCTCGATACCAGCATATCGCGTTCCTCACGGCAGTCCTGGTTTAAGTTTTGCGTTTCTTTAAACTGGCTTGGCGGAACACATGAAATCATTGTTGAAATGAGCATATAAACTATATATTGTCTGTGTTTCATGGCTATGTTTTTTGAATCTATCATTAAAACGTAATCTGTTAAAAAATATTGAGTCATCATCTATCCCAAAGAACGATTGAAGATACAACATGCAGCTTAAACACTCAAGAAAAGTGAATAATAATTATTAACTTTGCAGCTATAATTTTTTATGAAGATGTCAGACATCTCTTATAATTTTCTTGACAAGATTGAGTTTCCTTCAGACCTGAAGAAGCTTAAAACAGAAGACCTGATAGAGGTAAGCAAAGAACTGAGGCAATTTATTATTGATGTGGTTTCGGCCAACCCGGGTCATTTTGGTGCAAGCCTGGGTGTTGTGGAACTTACTGTTGCACTCCATTATGTGCTTGATACGCCATTCGATCAGATAATTTGGGATGTGGGGCACCAGGCATACGGTCATAAAATTCTTACCGGGAGAAGAAAAATCTTTCACACAAACCGTAAAGCTGGTGGTATCAGCGGTTTTCCGCGTATTGCTGAAAGTGAATATGATTCATTTGGCACTGGTCACTCTGCCACTTCTATTTCTGCTGCACTGGGCATTGCAACCGCAGACCGTCAAAAGGGGATAAAACGCAATGTGGTGGCTGTAATCGGCGATGGTTCGCTAACCGGTGGCCTTGCATTTGAGGGTATAAACAATGCCGGGATGAGCGGTACCGACCTGCTGGTTATCCTTAACGATAACAATATGGCCATTGACCCGAATGTTGGTGCATTAAAAGAATACCTTACAGACATTACTACCTCGCGGACCTATAACAGGTTAAAAGGAGAAATCTGGCACCTGCTCGGAAAGATCAATAAGATAGCGCCCCATGCTCGTGAATATGCCCAAAAGCTTGAAAACGGTTTAAAATCTGTCCTGCTAAGGCAAAGCAATCTGTTCGAATCAATGAATTTTCGTTATTTCGGACCTGTTGACGGTCACGATGTAGTCCATCTTGCCAAAATCCTTGAGGATTTGAAGAATATTTCAGGGCCTAAGCTTTTGCATGTAATTACAAAAAAAGGTAAAGGGTTTAAACAGGCAGAGCTTAACCAGACTGCATTTCATTCACCCGGTCTGTTTGACAAGAAGACAGGAGAATTTCTTAAAAAGAAAAAAGAAAAATCTCAGTCTCCCTTATACCAGGATGTGTTTGGTGAAACGGTGCTTGAGCTTGCCCGCCAGAACGAACGGATAGTGGCTATTACACCTGCCATGCCCACCGGATGCTCACTTAAGATTATGATGGATGCTATGCCCGAACGTACGTTCGATGTTGGCATTGCAGAACAGCATGCCGTAACATTTTCGGCAGGATTGGCATCGCAGGGGCTAATACCCTTCTGTAATATATACTCTACATTTATGCAGAGGGCTTATGACCAGTTAATTCACGATGTTGCGTTACAGAATTTAAATGTTGTTTTCTGCCTCGACAGGGGTGGGCTCGTTGGTCAGGACGGCCCGACACACCATGGGGTATACGATCTTGCCTATATGCGGTGCATACCCAATATAATTGTTGCAGCCCCGATGAACGAGGAAGAGCTTCGCAACATGATGTACACCGCGCAACTTAAAGACAATGGCACCTTTTCAATTCGTTATCCGCGAGGTAACGGTGTTATGGTCAACTGGAAACAGCCTTTCAGGGAAATACCAATAGGTAATGCACGTGAACTGCAGAAAGGCCATGATATTGCCATACTCACCATTGGTCACGTGGGTAATTTTGCACAGGAAGCTTTGTTAAGGCTCGAAGCAGATAATATTAGTGCAGCGCATTACGATATGCGCTTTGTCAAACCCCTTGATGCAGAATGTTTGCACTATGTGTTCAGGAATTTTAAAAAAATTGTTACGGTTGAGGACGGCACTATTGTTGGCGGTTTCGGAAGTGCGGTGGTTGAATTTATGTGTGATCATGGTTACCAGGCAGCGGTGAAGAGGCTTGGTGTGCCCGATAAATATATTGAACAGGGCTCACAGCAGGAGCAATATAAAGAGTGCGGATACGATGCCGAAGGAATTTACCAGGCAGTAAAATCTCTGGTTGCAGTAAGGGTATTATCAAATGTAAGCTGATCAGGAAAATTTCCTGCCGATTATCAGCATATCATCTATCTGGTCGTATTCCCCTCGCCAGTCTTCAATATTTTTTTCGAGTAGATTGCGTTGCTCATCAACAGGTTTTGAATGGATTGAAACAAGCAACTCTTTAAAGTTTATGGTTTTATATTTTTTTCCTTCCGGTCCGCCGAACTGATCGCTGTAACCATCGGTAAAAAGATAGATAAAATCGCCTTTTTCAATTTTTATGATATGGTTGGTAAAACGGTTCTCAGAGCCTGTTGAACGCCCGATGGCAAACCTGTTGGCTTTGGTTTCTAAAAGTTCCCCGTTTCTTATGATCCAGAGTGGATTAAAAGCACCGGCATATTGCAGGGTGCCGGTGTTGGGATGATAACAGACAAGCGCAATGTCCATCCCATCGTTCACAATGTCCTGGCCTTTCTGGTGCAAGGTAGATGCAACTTCTTCATTAAGCCGGTTGAGTATCTCGGCAGGTTCGTATATCTGTTGTTCCATAACAATTTTATTCAGGGAGGTATACCCGATAAACGACATGAATGCTCCCGGCACCCCATGACCTGTGCAGTCAACGGCTGCAATGAATTCAATGCCCTTGTGGGAGGTTAGCCAGTAAAAATCTCCGCTTACTATATCTTTTGGCCTGAAAAAGATAAAGGTGTCACTGTATGGAATATCAGGGGGCAGGATGGCAAACTGTATCCGTTTGGCGTATTTGATGCTGTCGGTAATATCCTTGTTTTTTACGGCAAGCTGTTCGTTGGCAACAGAAAGCTCATAGGTTCTTTCATTTACCTTGCTTTCGAGGTTTCTTTTTTCACGCACCAGGTTTTTTTCACGTATTTTAATATAAGTGAAAATTCCAAAAGCCAGAAGAACTGCCATTGAAATAATAAACCATGCGCGCCGGTAAACCGGGGCCAGTATCCTGAAGCTGTATGTTACCGCCTGGCTGTTCCAGTTGCCTTTATTATCACGGGCAATAACCTTAAAGGTATACCTTCCTGCTGAAAGTGAATAGCTGTGGTTATTCACTTTTTCCATGTCTATCCATTCCGGGTCGAATTCTTCGAGCATAATCCTGTAGCGCACAGCTTCAGGGTCTGCCAGACAGATACTTGAATAATAGAATTGTATTCTTTTTTGATTTGGCGACAACCTTAATTTGGGGGTCATTGGTACCTCTTCGCCATTTACCTCAAGACGGTTTATATGTGTAAGGGGCTCTGAGACCGTATTGTCCTGCAAAGCCGGATTGAAACTGATCACCCCATTGGCAGTGCCAAACCAAAGCATGCCTGATGAATCTTTATAGGCGGCATTTTTACGGGTTTCAATACCTGTAAACCCGCTTCGCTTGGTATAAGTAAAGATTTTGTTTTCGCCCGGTATTATCTTGTTCAATCCCTGGTTGGTACCAACATACACAGAATTAAACCCATCAACAATAATAAAGTTAATCCTGTCTGCCAGCAGACCATCATTTGTTGAGTATTCATGCAGTAGTGTATCAGTCAGGCAAACTACACCCCGTTCTTCGGTGCCAAACCACATCCGGTTAATATTATCCTGTGTGATGCATGTGGCAACGGCGTCTCCAAGCGGAGGGTAGAAAAATCTGGTTTCTGCAATTTTTACGGTACCCCCCCTGGTACCTACCCACAAATCATCATTCGAATCAACATATAATGCAGTAATATTATTGTTTGGCAGTCCATCCTGCTGAGTGATACTTGCAACAGTTTGTTCCGTGATATTATATTTAAGCAGCAGGTCAATGGTGCCAATCCACACATTGTCTTTTTCGTCTGTTTCAAGAGCGGTAACTTCCCAGAGATAATTATTCCTGTAGGTGGGGAATTGGCTGTTGATTATGTTTTGGTATTCAAAAGATTTTGTTACATTGTTGTATTTAATCACTCCCTGGTCTGCTGTGCCAATCCATATATCATCGCGGTGGTCTTTTTTCAGGAACCTTATCTGGTCGCTTATATGATTATTGGATTCATTAAAATGCTTAAACTGCTGTTGTTCGGGATAAAAAACCGATATACCCCCGTTTGTCCCGAACCATTTAAGATTATCGTTATCTTCTGTTATGGCGAAAACCTGGTCGTTTATCAATCCATTAGCCGAGGTATAAGATGTGAACATCTCTCCTTTATAAATATAAAGACCATGGTCGGTGGTTCCCACAAGAATATTGTTTTCTTTATCGCATAATACACACCATATTTTTAAATCCTTAAACCCGTTAGATTTATTGAATACTTTTATACTTCCGTTTTTGCCGATGCGGGTTATTCCCCCTTTATCTGACTGGTCCCAGTGTCCTGTCCAGATGTTACCCGATTTATCTTCTGTAATGCTCGATATCCAATTGGTTGCAAGGCCAGCTTTTGTGTCAAAAAATGTGAATTTATTGCTGTGGTGGTCTAATTTGTATAGTCCTCCGTTATAGGTTCCAAACCAAAGATTCTTATCAGCATCTTCAAATAATTTTGATATGGCGAAATAGGTATCAAGTCCTTCTGGCAGATAAGCCTGAAAAGTATTTTTACCGGGAAGGAACATTTTAATTCCCAGGTCGGTTACAAAAAAAAGCCTGCCGTCTGAGAAAAGCAAACTGCTGTAAACCCTGTCACCGAGCCTGTTTCCTTTATAATGAACATATTTTAGTTTGCTTATTTCTTTTGAAGGGTTTAAAATACGGTATACACCATCCATCGAGGTACTTATCCAAAGTTCTCCTTTATTGTCGTTAATGATTGAAGTAATATTCAGGTCGGGCAGGGTATCTGTAATATATATGCTTTCAAATTTTTTTCCGTCATACCTGGTAAGGCCGCCTCCTTCATGCCCGAACCATATATTGTGGCCGGAATCTTCAAAAACTACCCGCACCCCCTTTGATGCCAGTCCGTTTTTATTTGAAGTAAAGTTGATAAAATTTATGCCGTCGAATTTTGTAGCACCGGCTTGGGTGCCAAGCCAGATATAGCCGTCGCGGGCCTGGATAATTGAATAAATCTTTGATGAGCCGAGGTCCTGTTCGGGTCCGTAATTATCGAAAAAATAAGTTTGTGAATGTACAAAATGAAAAACAAATATTCCGGCTAATAAAAAAATTATTCGTCGGGCCGGACGAATAATTTTCAAGCCTTTTAAATGATTATCAATCATTTATGATATATTAGTTTTTCGAGATAAAGAAGAATGTCCCGTTTTCATCTTCGAGTCCTGAAATCTTACCAAATTTAGGTTTTTGCTGGTTGTTCTGGCTGACGGCATTGGTCACTTTTACCACGATGGTCTCGATCGGGATACAGGCATTGGGGTTATTGGCCAGCGTATTGGCAAAGGTTCTTGTAAATTGTGAATTGTCAACAGCCAGTTCGTACCCTGCCGAAGAAAAAACCTGTGAGGATTTCAGCCGCGTAGATGTCCAGTCGCTGCAGTCCCTTTCCCTTGGCACCTCGCGCATGGCCTGGTAAAATGTCGGGCCCGATTCGCAGGCGTCTGTAACAACAAGCACGTGAGTAACTATGTTTGAATATGACTGTAGCGATGCCCTTAAGGCGCTGATGTTGAAATAGGTAAATTCGTCATCACGTTTGGCATCAATTGGTATCCAGTAACCGGCTTCATTGATGAATTTACCATGCCCGGCATACCATACAAGCAAAGCTTCTACCCGGTTGCTCCTGATGAGGTCCCTCAGTTCAATGGAGAAAAATTTCTCCATCTCTTTTTTGGACAGGTTTTTTTTGTGTATGATTTTGTGAATGTCGTACCTGGCAAGTGCAGAACGCATAAGGGTAACATCTTTCGATGGCCCGTCAAGGCTCGGGAATGATTCATAATCTGAGTTTTCAATAAAAATCACCCATGTTTTGCCCATCGGGTTGTTTTCGAGCAAAGAGATACCCTCTCGGTTTAAAATGAAATCCTGTTCAGTTACATTTCCATAAATATCAATAGCCTTAACAGAGAATTTGTTTTTATTTACAATGTTTATGTTGGCTGTAAATTGCGGATTGAGGTCACTGAGCCTGAAACTCGCCGACACGCCGTCAATTAAGATTGTTTTTATGTTACTTTCATCTGCGATTTTTCCTTCCACGTAAATGGATGCATCATTGGTTTCGAGAAATATCTCTCCGTTGTCGGAAGCATAAGGTGCAAGGATGGCAATTTTCGGGGGGTCTATTTCTGTACGCTCAATCATATAGTTGGCGGTGTGGAGGTTATCATAAACATCCATCGCTGCAACCGTGATCATATCAAGCTTTGAAACATCAATATTGGCAAAGAACTCATATTTATCTTCATTTTTTATAAAAGGAACATTTATGCTGTTGATTTTTAATGATTTCAGCTCGCTTTCATCAAAAATTTTGCCTTTTACCGCCAGGTCGTTCTTGTTGCGTGGCACTTTAATCACATTCTGGCTGGAAGGCTCAGGATCATTTAATGCAATTTCCGGATTGTTTTGCTCCCTGTTGAGTTCAAAAAGCCTTTCGTTTGCCGAATCCAGCAATTTTTTAGCAGTAACATCGTATTCCGAGAGTTTGGTGAGTGCATTATAATCTTTGATAGCTGCCTTGAAATTGCCAATCTGCTCATACGAGAAAGCCCGCTTGTAATATGCTTCCGGGAATTTGTCGTCCATAAGGATAACCTTGGTAAAGTCGTTGATGGCATTCTGATGCTGGGTAAATTCCTGGTAATAGCCCCCCCTGATAAAATACATCTCTTTGTCGTCGGGTTTCAGCAATATATTTCTTGAGATATCGTCTATGGCACGCGGGTAATCGAGTTTTTTCACATATACCCGGCTTCTTACAAGATAGGCTTCGGTATTGTTTGGATTGAGGTTTATGGCCGTGTTACAGTCGGTAATAGCCTGGTCGAGCTTGTTGAGTTTTGTCCTGAGGCTGCCGAGGGCGATATGTGCTTCAACAAATTTCTTATTTCTTGCAATGGCTTTCTCGTACTCCTCTTCAGCAAGGTTAAGATTATTCATTTTCTCCGCAACCTGCCCCATCAGGTAATGGTTCAGGTCGTTATCTTTAAGGGCAAGGGCTTTCCGGGCAGCAAGATGTGCTTCCTGGGCTTTATCAAGCTTAAGCATTATACTTACCTGTAACTGATAGGCTTCGAGGTATTTATTACGTAATTCAAGGGCTTTCTCAACACTGGTAGCAGCTTCCTGGTAATTACCGGATTTATAGTTGATTCTGCCTGCATCATAATAAATTTCAGGTGTTTTGGTTTCAAACACGAGTGCCCTTTTGAGGTCTTCAGCCGCAAGGTCTAACTGATTGGTGTTTTCATATGCATATGCCCTTTCTATATAAGCATCAACGTAATCGGGATCAAGAGAAATGGCCTTGGTGAACTGTTCAATGGCATCCTTGTGGTTATTCGATTCTTTAAAGTTCAGCCCTGCCTTGAAAAACTGTTTAGCGTTTTGCGGAAACACTTGCAAGGACAGGCAGACTAAAAATAAAGAAAGAAATAAGTTCTTTTTCATGGCTGTGAATATTGTTTTTGTAACATTAATACATCAAAGAAATCTTTCATTACTCTTAGTGGCGGATACAACTATTCAGGTTCAAATATACAAAAATATTCAATTCACTTACATAAAATAAAATATTACAATATTCTCATTATGAACATTATGCATATAAATACCAATCTATGCGGACTACTTCTTTAAAAAAAACGGAATAATAAACAGTAAATCAATCAAATAAAAAATCAAAGAATTATATTTTACGTGTAATTAATTTGTTTGACAGTGCTTTTAATCTGATCATGAAATTGCTTGTGGTTTCTGTATACCAATAACATATCCTGCTGAATGGGTATCTGTTCAGCAGACGATACGCCCGGATCGGGGGCTTTCAAACCGGTTTTAAACTGTTTATGCCCGACAAAAACCCTTGCTTCATCCCACAGGTCTGAGATGATAAGGCTTTCAACCAATTGTTTTCCTCCTTCCACAATCACTGATTGTATGCCCCTTTCATAAAAAACATTCATTAGTTGTGGCAGAAAGTTTATGTCAGAATTTATTTTCACATATTCAAGGTTGGTGCCTGAAACATCATTTTTCAGTTCGTTGATAATAATGGTTTGAACCTGCCTGTCGAATATATGTAATTGCCCGGAAAGGGATAATCTCTTGTCAATCACAACGCGAAGGGGACTTTTGCCCCACCAGTAGCGCGTGTTTAACCTGGGGTTATCAATTTTTGCGGTATTGGTACCGATCATAATGGCCTGTTCTTCGCTGCGCCATTTGTGCACCAGCATCCTAGACGTTTCGTTTGATATCCAGTTTATCCCTGCTTCGTCTCCCGGTTTTCTTATCACATCAATAAATCCATCAGACGTTTGAGCCCATTTCAGTATGATATAGGGCCTTTTCAGGACGTGGTAAGTAAAAAACCTTTTATTAAGCCTAATACTCGTATCTTCCAAAACTCCTGTTAATACTTCTGTTCCGGCATTCCTGAGATAGTTAATTCCTTTGCCCGAGACCACCGGATTAGGGTCTGCAGTACCTACAACCACACGGGGTATTTTATGCTGTGTTATCAGTTCGGCGCAGGGTGGTGTTTTACCTTTATGTGCGCACGGTTCAAGGTTAACATAAAGGGTGGTATCTTTAAGTATTGATTTGTCTTTTATTTTTTCAATGGCTGAAGCTTCTGCATGTTTCCCCCCGAAATACTGGTGAAATCCTTCAGAAATAACCATATCGCGGTACACAATCACCGACCCTACCATAGGATTGGGGGCAACCGTACCTAACGCTGGTTTTGCCAGTTCGAGGCACCTGTTCATATAAATTTCATCGGGTTTCATGCAGGTAAATGTTTTCTATTCTTTATTTTTGAAGTTGAAATCTTTATTAAGATTATTGTCTGATGAAAAAACATACCGTTACGCTGGCAAGCCTTACAGGCTTTATCAGGGACAGTATTAAAGAAATTTATCCCGGGCCCGAAGCAAACCAGCTGGCGTACCTTATTGTAAACCATTTGCTAAGTTACAGTAAAATCGACATTCATCTGAAGGCCGATGAAAGGGTTTCTGAAGATATTTTTCAACAAACCCGTGAAATTGTTAATCAACTTATTGAAAATAAGCCAATTCAGTATATCCTTGGTCAAACAGAATTTTATGGTATAAAGTTAAGCCTAAATTCTCATGTGCTGATACCAAGGCAGGAGACCGAAGAGCTTGTCGAGTGGGTTATCAAAGACCACATTAACAATCAACCGGCGGTACTCGATATAGGAACCGGCAGCGGGTGCATTGCCATTGCACTGGCAAAAAAGCTTTCAGGGTCTGCTGTGCACAGTGTTGACATTTCGGGCCAGGCCATTGACCTTGCCTCTGAGAATGCGAGGCAGAACCAGGTGAATATTCGTTTTGCTGTTTATGATATACTTGGCAATAAGCCTTTTCCTTTTGATTTAAAGTACAGTATTATTGTCAGCAACCCGCCGTATGTAACTCTGTCAGAAAAGAAATTTATGAAGAAGAATGTAACAGGTTATGAGCCGCATTTGGCACTTTATGTGAATGATCATGATCCTTTGGTTTTTTACAGAAAAATTGCAGCGTTTGGTTTGGAGCATCTGGCTCCCGGAGGTTGTTTGTACTTGGAGGTTAATGAAAGATTTGGTGAAGAGGTGGTAAAACTCTTTAAAGATAATGGTTATCAGTATGTCATAATAAAAAAGGATATTAACGGCAAAGACCGTATGGTTAAAGCTACAATCAGATAAAAAGGGTATTATGACAGAAACGGAGGCCTTAGCAAGATTACAGAAAATATGCAGCATGCAGGAAAAATGCATTGCCGATATTAAGCAGAAACTAAAAGACTGGAAGATTAATGATAAACAGGCAGGTGATATTATAAAAAAGCTGGTTGCAACCAAATTTATTGATGAGCATAGGTATTCCGGAAGTTTTGTTAATGACAAGTTCAGGCTGAATGGCTGGGGAAAGGCAAAAATAGCTTATGCACTCAGGATGAAAGGAATTGATGCTGAAATCATCAGGTCGTCGTTACAGAATATTGATGAGGAGCATTATCTGCAAGCGCTTTCCGATATGCTCAGAAAAAAGATGAAAACCATTAAAGCCGGAAACATGATGCTGCTGCGACAAAAATTGTTTCGTTATGCCATTTCGAAAGGATATGAATCCGAAACTGTTAACCGTGCAATACGGCTAATGGGCATGAAAGACAATCAGGATACCTATTAACGATGTGAACCGGTAGCAATACTGTCTTCAAAATATTACCCATGTTCCGGGGTGGTATTGGTTTCCTGCGGTACATCCATGGTTTTTCTTTTCATCATTTTTTTAAATATTAACGGGTCTTTGCTCAGGATGATTACAAGGATGGAACAGATAACGATACTCAGCAATACAACCGAATAACCCAGGTCCATAATGATGTCGCCGTTTGGTAATCCCTGTTGCATAGGAATAGAAGCCAGCACGGCTGCCACAAGCCCTTTTGGCGTCATTACCGAAATAATGGCCACCTCGGCAGTGGAGATGTCTTTTTTGGTCAGCAGCCTGATGCTTAGGGGGCGCGACAGGATGATGAGCACCACTATCAGCAATCCCACGCCATAAAGGTAAAGTGAACCGAACTGCAGGCTGATGCCTACATAAACAAAAAAATAAGTTTGCATAAGGAAAACAATCTCTGAAAAGAAATTTTTCTCGTTGATATTAAAACCTGATGTAGTGTACCTGAAGACCCTTTTAAAAGATTTGTTTGTGTTCAGCGAGTCACTATTGCCAAGGAATATGCCGAAGGACAGTGCAGCTATGCCACCATTGAATTCAAGCATTTCAACAATGCCATAAATAACAAAAAGAAACGCCAGCGAAGTGAACATAGAATTTTTAATACTTCGCACAAGGTTGATGATCAGCGACCAGATAAGTCCCCCTGCCAGCCCCATGAGGGCTGCAAAAAGAAAAGCTTTCCACATTTTGGAAAAAACCATCCCGATATTCAACGCACCGGCCTTAATGCCTTCAAGAACCGCCAGTCCAACAATCAGGCAAAGAACATCGCTGAGGGCTGATTCAAGAAAAAGAATGGCAGAACTTTTTTCTCCCATTTTTAGCTGTTTGACCATTGGTATCACCACTGCCGAGGAGGTGCCCCCGATAATGGCGCCCAAAAAAACAGAACTCAGCCAGTCGAGTTGTGTGAGCAGGTTGGCTGTTACTGATGCTATAATCATTGTAAAAATGAAATTGATCACGGTAATCAGCGAAGCCGCCCCCACCGATTTTTTTATTTCACTGAACTTCAGTTCCGAACCGCTTTCAAAAAGGATCACGATCAGGGTGATTGTTGTAAATACATTTCCCAACTGACCGAAAAAATCTTTGCTCACGATTCCCCCCACTGGTCCGAGAAGAACTCCGATGAGCAATAAAAGCAATACGTTCGGGATTTTTGTTTTGTCAAACAGTTCGTTAAAAGCATGTGAAAAAAAAATCAACAGGCCAAGTGAAATAACGATTACATATATTTCCATAGTGTTGGTTTTGGTGATGGTTACTAATTTAAACCAAAAAATTGTTCATTTAAACAAATTAGTTTTAATAAATTTGCACTCTTTTAAAAAATTGTACTAAATGACCACAAACGAACAATATAAAGATCTTGTAAGGCGGGAGCAGTCGCTGAGGAGGCATCTTTGACATTGATGGTAAACTGATTGCCATTAAAGAGGGTGAAGAACAATCGCAGTCACCCGGTTTCTGGGATGACCCGAAGCAGGCAGAACAAAGGCTGAAATCAATCTCTACGCTCAAGTCCTGGACACAGGCATACGGGAAAATCAAAACAAACCTTGACGACCTCCAGGTATTGATGGATTTTTTCAAAGAGGGGGAAGCTTCCGAGCAGGAAGTGGAAGACCAGTATGAGAAAACACTGCAATTAGTCGAAGACCTCGAGTTTAAGAATATGCTTGGGAAAGAGGAAGATCCGCTGGGCGCTATCCTTAAAATAAATGCCGGGGCAGGGGGTACCGAAAGCCAGGATTGGGCAGAGATGCTCATGCGTATGTACATACGCTGGGGTGAGCGCAACGGGTATACTGTAAAAGAGGTAAGTTATCTTGCCGGCGATGATGCGGGAATCAAAACTGTTACGCTTGAATTTGAAGGTGAATTTGCTTACGGGTATCTTAAAAGCGAAAACGGGGTGCACCGGTTGGTAAGGATTTCTCCGTTTGATTCTAATGCCCGCAGGCATACTTCGTTTGCATCGGTATTTGTTTCACCTGTTGTGGATGATGAGATAGAGATCGTGATTAACCCTGCCGACCTTGAATGGGATACTTTTCGTTCAAGCGGCGCAGGAGGGCAAAATGTAAACAAGGTCGAAACAGGGGTGCGTGTAAGGCATTTGCCAACAGGCATTACCGTGGAAAATACCGAAACAAGGTCGCAGTTGAAAAACAAAGAAAATGCCATGCGCATTCTCAGGTCGCACCTCTATGAAATGGAACTTAGAAAGCGCATGGAAAAACAGGCTGAAATCGAAGGGAAGAAAAAGAAAATAGAGTGGGGATCACAGATACGCAGTTATGTATTACAACCATACAAGCTGGTGAAAGACCTGCGCACCGATTACGAAACAGGAAATGTACAGGCTGTGCTTGATGGTGACCTGAACGGGTTTATCAAGGCCTACCTTATGGAGTTTGGCGGCACCAACTGATCAGTTACCGGAAATCTCTTCGATTGCTTTAAGCAATGTATTGTCAATATTCTGAATAATCGGGTAAAAACCTTTATTGTCAATAATGTTCCTTGCGATATAGGCACATAACTGGTTTTCAAGTATCTCTTCAGAAACAGTTATTTCTTTCCAGACAGGTACTACACCCTCGGATTGGGCATAGTTTACGAATTGTTTAAGAATATTTCCGGAGACAAGATATTTAACAAAATCTTCAGGTTTTGCAAGTTTTTCGAGTTTTGAACGGTTTAAGTCGGCATAGTCGAGGGCAAACTTGAGGATCAGTCCCTTGTTCCTCACCTCTATCAGATAGTCTGAAACACCTGCTGTATCAAAAGGGACAAATATATCGGGCATAATGCCTCCACCGCCGTAAAGAACCTTTCCTTTTGGTGTTACATATTTAATTGTATCGGCGAACTTTATAGAATCTTCATTTTGAAATTCACCATTAAAATACCTGATGTTAAGGTCGTTATAATATTCTTCAAGGCCATTTTCATAGGGTTTTTGGATGCAACGTCCGGTTGGCGTGTAATACCGGGCGATGGTCAGCCGTATGGCCGATCCATCCTGGAATTCACGCTGTTCCTGCACAAGACCTTTGCCAAACGACCTGCGCCCGATGATCATTCCCCGGTCGTTATCCTGTATTGCACCGGCAAGAATCTCGCTTGCCGAGGCAGTTCCTTCGTCAATTAAAATGGCCAGTTCTATGTCGGTTGCATATCCTCCCGGGTTTGACCGGTATTCTTCCCTGCCTTTGGCATTCCCCTGCGTGTATACGATAAGTTCATCACCTGGCAAAAACTGGTCGGCAATGTTTACCGAGGTTACCATGTAACCCCCGCCATTGTTCCTCAGGTCAATAATCAGCTTTCTCATGCCTTGTCTGTGCAGGGCGTTGAATGCTTCCGTAAATTCCTCAAAAGTAGTTTTGGAGAATTTGTTAATTTTTATAAAACCTGTCCCCTCTGAGACCATGTATCCCACATCTACACTGTATAGGGGAATGTTATCACGTGTGATTTCAAACGGAATGAGTTCCGCAACATTTTTCCTTTGAACAAAAATACTGACTTTAGTACCCTTAGGGCCGCGAAGCTTTTTCACGATACTGTCACTTGGCATTGAAACTCCGGCCACGGTGTCCTCGTCAACAATAATTATCCTGTCGCCGGCCAGCACACCGGCTTTTTCCGAAGGGCCATTGACAATCACATTAATCACGATTAAAGTGTCGTTCAGCATATTGAATTGTATGCCGATACCCGAGAAATTTCCTTCAAGCGGTTCGTTTACATTCTGCAGTTCGGTTACAGGAATGTATTGTGAATGAGGGTCAAGCCCCTGGAGTATTTTTGGGATAGCTTCTTCTACCAGGTCGTTTTTCGAAACCGGGTCAACATATTCCCTTTCGATGAGGTTCAAAATGTTGGTAAGCTTATCGGCGCGGGGATAAATATAAAAAGTGCTGTTTGTATGCAGGTTTTTATAATACCTGCCTATTAAAATCCCGGCAACAGTTGCCATCGCGAGAAAAACAGGGAAAAGAATAACCCAGCGTCTATTATTGCTCATTCTTACAAAATTATATTTCAATATGAACTACTTCAATGCCTGCCCTTTTCAGGAGTTCAATCCCGTCCTGGGTGCGATAATGTTCTGAATATACCACCCTTGCAATACCCGATTGTATGATGAGTTTTGCACATTCCATACAGGGCGAAGATGTAATGTATAATGTAGCGCCATCGCTGCTGTTGTTTGATTTTGCAACTTTGGTAATGGCATTTGCCTCGGCATGCAGCACATAAGGCTTTGTTCTGTCATTTTCATCTTCGCAAATATTTTCGAAGCCTGCAGGGGTACCATTGTACCCATCAGAAATAATCATTTTATCTTTTACAATCAGGGCGCCGACTTTACGGCGTTTACAGTAAGAATTTTCTGCCCATATCTGCGCCATCTCAAGATAACGCCTGTCAAACTGTGATTGCTTTGCCCCATAAGGTTTAGCCGGATTCTGTCTGCTCACTGAAAATTGAACTTTTTAGTGTTAAAACCTGATTTACAAAGGATGTCAAAGATAGTACATATTTTTAGTATTTGTTAAGGATTTGAAAGAGTAATTTGTGGGTAAATGAAAGGATTTTATTCAGGAACCTGGTGTTCAGAAATCAGGGTTTTATTTTTTTAATAAGGTAAATCTGAAGGCACATTTAGTAATTTAAATTTTTCAGGCTGTTATTTCTTTCTGAAGGGAATAGAAATCAGGGGAATTGGAATATTTTATCTAGGGTATTTACTTCTCGCCACTAAGTTGTATCTTTGTGTTCATGGAGTATCCGAGAGACCAAATGGAATTTGAGAAGAT
>JAFGPL010000325.1 GCA_016936215.1 Bacteroidales bacterium | reverse complement strand
TGGTTCGCGGTTTGAAATATGTTTTTGGTTTTTCAGTGACGTTTTAAAACCAATATAATATTCAACCACGGAAAACACGGAAAACACGGAGGACACGGAGATTTTAACTTTATAAGATTTTACTCGGTTCCCTCTGCCTGCCCTGCAATAACTTTAGTGACGGTGGATATTCTTGTATGGTTGAAGAAACAATTAAAATTGAACTGCCCCTGTGAAATAACGGCAAAACATGTTTCACTGGGTAAACAAAGACGCAAAGGGCGCTAAGAAAAACAATAATTAATATTTGCCTTTCGATTGATAAAAAAATAAAAAGCATTTCTCCGTGAACTCCGTGCTCTCTGTGGTGAGAATACTGTATTCAAAATATAACAAGGTTCGCCTCGTATAAGCACGAAATGATTGCAATGCACTTTTTCATTTCCATGTTCATATTTTCGCGCTGTTCGCGTGGTTCGCGGTTAGGAATATGTCTCCGGCAACAGTAATGCAAAAAATCTTTCACCCCTGTTTTGATCCAATGAACCAATCTGACTAGATACCTCCCAGGCACGTCTCGGTTTTTTAAGGACGCGGCACCAGTATACTCTATTTTCAGTATCACATCCCCAATTATTGCTTCAACCGCGTCATAAAATTTTATTATTTAAGGACGTCCCGCTTTACACTCTTTATACAAAGTTTAAGCCCGATTCAGTATCAGATAAAATTATTTATCTTAATTATTATGCCTGGCGATTGCTCATTAGTGTAATGCAAATCTAAGTTGAGACATTGTCCCAGAAACGCGCCAATAATTTCCTCAAAATTTACATAATGACGCCTGAGCTCCATTGTTAATAAATAACAGCCCATAAGGTCCAATATTTTCTAATACCTCATATAGATGTCTTGATTTTTTCTTTTTGAACCAATTCACTGATTTTTAAGCGAAGAATATTTTTTCTTTCCCTACTATGCGTTATTATAGCAGAAGTGCCTATAAAAGTTCCAAGTAGTCCCGCAAACCAATGTGAATTAAGTTCAAATATATAAACTAGGATGCAAGCAACAACTGCAGACAAGATCATTAAAGGTAAATATTTACCAAACCAATAAAAAAAAGACCTCCTCAAATGAGTATTTACTGCATCGTTGGCTTCTTTAAGAATATTTGACTGAACTTCATATGGTAAACCTCGAAATGATGGATATTTTATTTCTAATCTTTTAGTGTGCATGGATCGTTCCTCGATAATTTAAAAGGTTATTTTCTGGAGTTAATAATCTTTATATTTATGATGTTATTGTAATATTATGGTAACACAAAACTTTTATTGTCCCCAAGATTAAATGAATAATTAAATCAGTAAAGATAAATTATTTTAAAGAATTGGATAAATAAATAGGTTTCAAATCCCATCAAAAATCTTTTATACATTGATGGTAATAAGTTTGGGAAATTCCTATGCACCTGCAAGATGTCATATACAAGGTGCCAAGAAGCGCCGACTGTTGCCTACAAACAGTACGCTACAAGGAGAAGCGAACGCAGGCAACGCAGCATTTTTATAGTGGAACAGTGTGGGTGCAGCATGTTAAACTGCACCCATTATAATATTTAATGTTACGTGTTAATTAATACATCATATAGGTATGATCACAAACATTGTAAAATTGCTCGTCTGACATATTCATGTAAACATCCGTAGCCGCATTATAATATGCCTCATATGTATACCAAGCTGTATATGCGGCAGCGGCTCCTACAACAAATATAAAAGCATTAGCAGCCACAGCAGTCATTCCAACAGCTCCAGCTATATAAGTCGCAGCAGCGGTCGCACCACCACCCGCGGCCAATGAAGAAATAACCTGCCCCAATTCTTGTAAGCTAAAGCCTCCATTAACATCTTCCATTTCCATTACGGTTAATTCTCTCATGAAAATCTCCTTATAAAAAAATGGATTATTAATAAAAAACTATGATTACCATAGGCACTTTAGTACAATCATTATACCACCCCCTTTCTTAAGCTAAAAACAATCCCCTTTAAAATATTCCTACCCCGTTTTAGTGGACACTCATAAAAGCCTCAAGTAAATATAAGAGGTAAAGGAGTGAACCATGGTAAAGAAAAGAAAGAAATATGATTCAACATTTAAATTGGAAGCGATCCACCTCGTCAACGAGGAGCATCGCAATATCTCAGAAGTTGAGCGTAACCTGGATATTAGCAAGGGTTTGTTGGGGCGCTGGGTAAGGGAACATAAAGCTGATCCGGTAGAATCTTTTCCGGGTAAAGGACGTCTTAAAGCCAAGGATGAAGATATCCGCAGGCTAAGACAAGAGTTAAAAAAGGTACAGGAGGAACGGGACATA
Source organism: Bacteroidales bacterium (assembly GCA_016936215.1). Taxonomy (GTDB): domain Bacteria; phylum Bacteroidota; class Bacteroidia; order Bacteroidales; family UBA10428; genus JAFGPL01. The sequence goes on along the minus strand of JAFGPL010000325.1, from coordinate 3,997 downwards.
ATAAAAAAAGCCCTGGTCTACTTTGCGGAGGATCAGAAATGAAATATATATTCATATCTGAGAACAAAGGGAGATTCAAAGTAGGCCGGATGTGCAGTGTTCTCGATGTCTCCTGCAGTGGTTATTATTCCTGGCTTAAGCGTCCTGAAAGTAAAAGGTCCAGAGAAAACAGGAAACTGGCTGCCCAGATAAAGGTGATTCATATGGATAAATACAAAAAGGTCTATGGATCTCCCAGGGTATACAAGGAAATGGATGAGAAAGGTATCTCATGCAGCCCAAACAGGGTCGCAAGAGTAATAAAAAAAGAAGGTATTATAGTGCCCAGGAAATATAAGGCTACAACGAACTCAAAACATAATTTTCCGGTGGCTCCAAATCCTCTGAAACAGAATTTTAATGTCAAAGAACCTAATAAGGTATTGGTTGCAGATATAGCTTACATTGAAACCTTTGAAGGATGGTTATATCTGGCCACTGTCATGGGTCTTGGCTCACGACGCATTAAAGGCTATGCCATGAATGACAGAATGACTCAAGAACTAACCCTGAATGCCCTGAACATGGCAATCATTAATCATTCAGAGACAGAAGGTATCATTCATCATTCGGACAGAGGCTCTCAGTATGCCTGCAACGCATATCAAAAATTGTTAAAGGACAATGGTTTATTATGCAGCATGAGCCGAAAAGGCAACTGCTAGGATAATGCCCCTATGGAAAGTTTCTTCCATACTTTAAAGTCTGAATGGGCATACAGATTTAAATACAATACCCGTGAAAAGGTAAAATCAAACCTCTTTGGATACATCGAATTATTTTATAATAGACAACGTCGTCATTCCGCTTTACAGCATATGAACCCTTGTCAATACGAGGTCTTCAAAATGGTGGCTTAACCTCGTGTCCACTTTTTTGGGGGAAGATCAAAAATGCTAATGACTTTTTTGACTATTAAAACCTGAAAAGGGTGACACTTGATTGACGTCAACTATTTTTACCACCGGAATTTTAATTGCCGCTCATCAGACAGCATTAAACTAGTGTTTTGATATGCAATCATGGAGACATATTATTAGCTAGAACCATCGCAGGCTGAATATTTTTGGGAATTATTGTTTGCATTGGAATTATAAAATGGTGAGGCACTTTATTTTAAAATGTAGTATTTTGAAATATCTTCATCCTGTTTAAAAAAAACGATTATTGTTTTCGAAATGCATTCGGTCCCAACATTAAGCCATCAATACCGGATTCAGGTTCGTGAAAAAAGCCTATAGATAAATGTTGAGTATCAGACTGCACACGAAGAATTCCCTTATCATCTTTATGCATAATGATGTCCATCGTTGGCAAATTTCTTGTTTGGAGAGAACATCTAATTTTATCGCCTACTGATTTAACAATAACCTGTCGATCCAGTGGTCCAATATAGCTCCCGTCTAGATCACTTAATGGAAACCCAAAAGGTTCCTCGGGAAGTGGTGGAATCAATTGCCCTCTCAATGCGCTGAAAATATGATATATAATTGAATCTCGGATAATTGGATTCCACACATTAAGCCCGATTGCTAATGCAATTTTGCTACGTGGATCAAAACGAAGACCACACGTCTGACTTCGTGCTGAACCATTTATTCCGAGAAGCCAACCACGATAAAATGCACAGCCCACGCCAAAAGCTCTGGGGACTTCTTCGTGGATCGAATTTCCATATGTTCGTGGAATTTTAATAACCTGCTTTTGTACAAACTTGAGAGCATTGTCGGATATACATGATGGCGTTTTGATAATACCGCAGATAACAGAAGCAATACTTAAAATATCTCGTGTATTCATTGTAAGATTGTTTAGTGATGCATTCCAGAAATCTCCATAAGGTACAGATTTTATTATCTCAAACTGTAAAGACTCAGGATTAAATTTATGTTCTGCAGCGTATGCATTATCTCCACGTTGTCCATATTTAATAGAACCTGTTGTGAGTTTTAAAGGATTAATGATCATTTCATTATAGAGATCAGTAATTTCATTCCCTGTTATACGTTTGATAATTTCACCTAGAATAACATATTCAGAATGCTCATACCCAAATACAGTCCCTGGTTTAAAAAGTTGTGGCGCAGTTTTAAAATACTCCATAAACTTCGGCCATGTATAGTAGTATGCTACACCAGGATCAGTAATATCCAATCCAAGATAACCACTCGTGTGTGAAAGCAGGTGCCATATTTGGATATCTTTACCTCTTTCTGTCCCGCGTAATTCTTCAAGATATTTTTCTATAGGATCATCAGGGTCTAGTTTACCCGCGGTAATCAGTTCGGCTGCAACCATTGCAGTCAATAACTTTGATATACAACCTAATTGAAAATGGGTATTCTCAGTCATTGGGATATCACTATCGATTGAGATGGTGCCGGCATTCGCTGTGATTTTTTGTGGGCCTATATTTAAGGCGAGGGATATTCCGGGAACCCCGGTTTGTTCCTTGATAGTTGTTAAAAACTTTTGTAACTGGTCTTGTAGGATATTTATTACTGATTCTAGATTCGGTGTTTGCTGTGCAATTGATTCCATCGATATTCTCCCGGGGTTTTAAGGATTATTCTGGATACTGAGTGGTCTTCAGATACCAGATGATACTGGATGCATAAATTAGATCAAATATTTGGCATATCTTAATGTTGTTGTGGAACATCCCATTATAAAAGGAGGATTGTTGTATACAGAGTGGACTTACAAAAGTGTACCTCAGTTTATCTGTAGTTAAAGGCCAAAGAGCAATAAACCACTATAGCTAAGAATCTTAAATAAACGATATGATCGTTGTTTTCCGTCTTGAGATTACACTTGCGATCATATTCCGTGATACAATGTATTCAACCCAGCAGACTTCTGAATGGAAAGAATGATATAGGATTAGAGCGTGATTTCGTAAGCAACTCTGATCCGAAACGAGTTCATGGTCTTGCAAAACTGCCTGTGCGTCGAGTTGCAAAATTGCATAGTTTTCCCATGTAATAAAAAAGATGGCAAAATCCTAACTGGTAATAAGGTATTACAAGATTTTTTTTTATAATGAATCATACCGGTATACGATATTTAGCAGGATAGTATTTTATAATCAATTTCTTAAAGAACATATATTATGCATGTAAGCCATAGAGAGCTCTCCCCAAAAAGGCGCCATACTTCTTAGGAATCATTTATTGAAAAGAGTCCTATTTTACACTTTGGCGTAATTTTAAACTATATATTTTTTAAGTTTATTTGAAATTTCTGAAAATAATTTTTGGCAGTATCCCCTATTACTTTAAAATGAGCCCTTTTTAAAATAAATTAAAATTAGTAACTATCCCAATAAAAACCATATAATCCCATATAATTAATGCGGGATTCTAGATAATCTGGGATCCAATTACCATTAGAGTCAGATCCCGACCAAGCCTGTGTACTATTACCAGTAATACCATCATTTAGCCACGTGTCAAAAACTATGGTAACGTTACCATTGTTATTATCAAAACACACCATTTGAATATGACTACCCATGCTATTAAATACATAATCACTCGCTGCATCCCACTCACCACCACTCACTTCCATTAATTCATTGTTATTTAATTGTCTCATTTTCCTACTCCTTCCTAGTTTTAGAGCTCATTCATTTAATTTTTTTATGATTGTTTTTTTAGAGATACTGCCAAAAAATATCTCCAGAAAAGAAGTTGTTTTTAAATTCGGTTCGTTTAAAAATAATAATCCAGTAATAAGCAGGGAGGTATAAATAGGGTTAAATCAGTTTTATTGTCCAAACAATAGGGTGCTAGTCCCTGGCTTTGCAGGCAATAAATTAAATAGAAGAAGTCATTAGTGTCCAAAATAAAGTTGAATACTGTTTTACTATATTAAAGAAAAAACCTCACACTCCGTCATGCCCGCGCAGGCGGGCATCCATTGGCTTTGTTTTTAAAACTCAAAATGGATTCCCGCC
>JAFGPL010000039.1 GCA_016936215.1 Bacteroidales bacterium | reverse complement strand
TTAGTCTTGCTTGATTTTTGAATATTTAAAAGCGATTCCTGCCATAACATCATTTGTTCCTGATCGTTTACAACCGAAATTGCGTGGTCGGTACCAATGATCAATTCAAGAACTTGTTGGGCGGCCCCGTTGTCAATGTTAACACATGCGAGATGAAGGCCAACACATATTCTGGCTATCATTGAATCGAGCATGCTTTTTAAAGCGGTAAGGTCGCTGTTGCGTACATTTCCATAACGCACAATATTTGCCAAACCGGGGACCGATTTCATAAGCTCAGAGATATCTGTGGTAGCGGCTGTCAGTGAGTCAAGCTTTTTAACCATTGTTTCTATGGACCCCGGCAAATCAGTAGGTACCGATTTTTCAAGCAGGTGAACAAGTTCTGAAGCTGAGCTGACTTCTGATGCTAGATGAGAAAGATAGTTTGTGGCAGCTTCTTCCAGGGTGTTTCCCCAAACTCCTTTTTCAATGATTTGGATAGAGTGTTCGGGTTCCCACATTAACTGCCATATTTCTTTAAAAGTACCTTTACTGCGGCTCATAATAAGGGTGCCCCAATTAACTTCGAGCAGGCTTATGCGGTGTAAAAATGTACTTTTCGCAAGATCATTGGGTTCGCGCAGGTCGAGTTTAAGTTCTTTTACTTCATTCGTTGCCTGAACCCTGAATTTTTTCTGGTAATACTCCACATCGGTAAGTAATGGTACTTTTGGTACCAGGTTGGGTACCGATCCCATTCTGTCGCTTACTATAAGTTCTTCGTGAATAAGCCTCAGCATGATGTCATCGCCGAAACCAAAAACGGTAGTTATAGCTTCATTGTATTCCTTCAATCCTGCACGTGAGTATTTGCGAAGCGCTGCCAGTGCATCTGCCAACCGCACCGCTTCAATAACATGGGCAACGGATATATCCATATTCTTCTTTCGCAGCAATTTTGCCACTTTGCTCATCCAGCGTATCCCGTTGTCTTTCGGAAAATGCCAGAGATGATCGTACCATCCGGGTGACTGCAAACCAGCGCCATATCCGCTGCGATAAGTAAGCCTGTTAAATGTCCAGGGTATCCAGGTAGTTTCAACTTTGGTTTTTGGCAACCCCTTCATTAATTCAATGTCATCTTTATGCGGGGGCATATTTAAAAGCGCCGGTACATGCCAGGCCCCGCAAACCACTGCAATGTTGGTATATTTTTCTTTTTCAGCCGTATGGATACCTTTTCGCATAAAAGCTTCGCGCAACTTTTCATTTTTGTCATCCGGTTCCGGTAAAGATTCCCTGAGTGCTGTAACAGCCTCTTTCACGGCTTCAAAAATATCTGCATCTTTTATCCTGTTTTCGAAATGCATTTCCCACCATAGCTCACCATCATCATATCCTTCGAGTTCGGCAAAATAGCTGAAAGGGTCACGGTTTAAAAGCCGTTTAGGAGCGTTTTCTTCCTCTTTTCCGGTGATACTGTCAGGTAAAGGCTCTTTGGCTAAATCGGGTGAAAAGCTATGGACAAGCGGAAGATCGAAGAACCGTACCGGAATATTATTATATGTACCATAATACAACGCCTGCCACTCGGCCGAAAATTCGGCAAAAGGATAGAAGACAGCCTGTTTTGGATTTTCTGTGTTATATGCCAGAATGGCCACAGGAGGTTTCATCTGCTGATGTATCACCCATTTTAACTGTGTCTCAGCTTCCGGAGGCCCTTCCACAAGGATAATATCGGGCTGCAGCTTCTTTAAAAATGCAGCTACATTTCTTGCCGATCCGGGCCCATGATGCCGTATGCCTAAAATATGAACTGCCATTTACATTAAATCTCTGCAGGCCCTGTAAAAATCTTTCCATTTGTCACGGTTCTTCACCACAGTTTCGAGATATTCCTGCCATACCAGTTTATCCTGAACAGGGTCTTTTACCACGGCGCCGATAATACCTGCAGCAAGATCTGCGGCTTTAAGGTTACCGTCGCCGAAATATCCCGCCATAGATAAACCGCTGTTTACAACCGATATGGCTTCTGCCGTGCTAAGTGTTCCCGATGGTACTTTTAGTTTTGATTTTCCGTCGAGGGTGGCTCCGCTTCTCAATTCACGGAAGATAGTAACAATACGCCTTATTTCCTCCAGTGCAGGTTTTTCGGCAGGCAATTCCATCACTTTTTCATAGCTTTCGACCCGGCGCTTTACAATGTCTATTTCTTCATCTATACTGTCGGGCAACGGAAGGACAACCGTATTGAACCTTCTTTTAAGCGCGCTCGAAAGGTCGTTTACTCCTTTATCACGGTTATTTGCCGTGGCGATAATATTAAAACCTTTTACTGCTTGTACTTCCATGTTTAATTCCGGAATCGGCAACGCTTTTTCAGAGAGCACGGTTATCAATGTATCCTGTACGTCGGAAGTGATCCTTGTTAATTCTTCGATGCGAACAATTTTACCTTCGCGCATGGCCCGCATCACCGGGGTTTTAACGATAGCAGACTCACTGGGCCCTTCAGCCAGTAACTTGGCATAATTCCAGCCATAACGGATAGATTCTTCGCCGGTACCCGATGTTCCCTGGACAATGAGCGTGGAATCACCGGAAATGGCAGCCGCCAGATGCTCCGAAACCCACGACTTGGCTGTGCCCGGAAGTCCGTATAAAAGTAACGCCCTGTCTGTGGTAATGGTAGAAACGGCAATCTCAATAAGCCTGCGGTTACCAATATATTTGGGTGAAACTTCAAACCCGTTTTTTAATTTACCACCCATAATATAGGTGACGACCGATTGTGGCGAGAGAAGCCAGTTGACAGGCACTTTCCCGGTTTCATTTTTTTTAAGCTCAGAAAGCTCATTTTCGAACAGTTGTTCAGCGTGTTGACGAAGGATGTTGCTCATTTTTAAAACTGTTTTTTATTTTTTCCCTTATGTTAATATATTCTCTTATTTCATTCGAAATTATTTTCCAGTGATTCTTTTTCCATTCATCTGCCGGAGTGAAGTTCTCCAGGTCATCGGCAGATGATGAAGAAAGATATAGGCTTATCCCTTCAAGAAAAGTTTTATTAAAACTCCCGGGATTTGCTGCCATAACAGAAAATAACCCCCTCGCAAACTTTTTTGTCCATTCTGCTATTTCGGGGTTGCTGACAGCATCCACAACCTCATTCACATTTTCCTGTAAAAGCTTTTCAGCAATTATTATACGTTGTTGTGGTTCAATCAATTTAAGCATGCTCACAGGGTGAATTTCAAACTGGTCAAATATCTCTTTCGCCCATGTTCTATTGCCAAACTTTAGCACAGCATTACAAACAGCAGCCTGAAATAGTTTTAGCTCATCTTTGTCTGCAAATAATTTAACTGCCTCCGGAGTTTTGCAATCGAAATGAGCTTCCCAGAATTCAGGAGGCACTACTTCGATAAGTTGCATTAAAATAAATTGATCATCGCTGATTTTTTTATTACTGCTAATATTTTGAATACCGGTTTTAAAAATATCTTCGCCGGACAGGTTTAGCTTAATGGTTACTGTTGTCCTGCTGATTAGTCCCAGCATCTTGCCCTGGCTTATTATTATTGAATCTTTCAAAATTTTTTGATAAAGCCTTATAATTTCCGAACCTGGGATAAGCTTAAGCAGTTCCCATGCCTTATCTTTCACTTTTTGGCTTTTGTCATTGAGTATTTCTTTAAGAAATGGCTCGTCAGCCAACGAAATATTTTTCGTAAGGGTCTCGAGAAGGCCAATCCTGCCGGAGGCATTTTCCTCTTTCCAAACACGCTGTACCATTTTGAGGGCAGCAACCGCATCGGTGCTCCTCAGCCGGTTAAGGTAGTTTGTGCGCTGATCAGAAGTTCCGGTTTCCCAATCCTCTGTTTCTTTTTCAGGAAGAAGAAATTTCCATTCTTCCGAAAATTTTGAAAGCCACATTCCCCTGTTACCAACCACATTTCGTATTAAGCCTGCATTGTTTTTCTTCGTTGCCACACCCCATTCAAGCAATTGGGGCAAAAGCTGAGGGTGAACGATGAACTTGTTTTCATAACAGTTTTTACACCAATACCATATTAGGGTGTGGTATTTATTCTGAAGGATCTCTTTTAAAATACCCGATGATTTTTGAGAAGGGTAGGGGTATTCTTCTTCGGGAGCCTCGTCGGCAGGTGCTGAAAGCTTTAAGGGCCTGACGCCGCATTTATAAAAACTCAAAGCCAGCGCAGCCACCCTGAGGAATTTATCTTCGTTATCAGTGGTTTCTTTAAGGATGCACTCAATATCATTGCGCAATAATTCAGGAAATTCAGATGTGTCCGGCTGTTTCTTCTCTGTGCCTAAAAGGGCTGAATTGATGATATTATTTCTGAACTGCATAAGAAAGACTAAAGAAATTATTGTTAATCCATAAAGCCAGTGGCTCAGCTTCGTCTTCATCAATAAGGAGGAATACTCCAAATTGCTTCCCTCCAGAAAGGGCAAGCATTTGAATGGCTGTTTCCTCGCTGATCTTTAGCTTTAGCCCGTAATCTTCATGGTCAATTAGATAATTTTGATTGTTATTTTTATAAAAACGCACATCCTCCAGCAGAAGAGGTACCCTGTTGATGAAAGGGTTTTCTGCTATAACATTGCTGTAATTTTCGAGTGCATTTGAAGTACATTTGATAAATTCCGGCATTATTGATCCTCCGGTACTTTTGAGGTCTTTTACAAGCGCCCGGTAGTTATGAACACCCTGGTAATATACGAGTTCGGCATCTAAAGTTGTTCCGGGGACAAAGTTAAATTCCGGTACCTGCCGGCTGACAAAAAACTGTAGTATAAGGGCGAATTTTTTATGGTTTATTCCATACAGCCAGTTTCGTTCAATTGTTACCTGTTCGTCCTCTTCGAAAGTGCGCGACAATACCAGCCAGTTATCTTTTATGCCGTTTTGCTTTAGTAGATCATCCTTGCCCTGTGTAAAACCTACCAGCGACCTTACCTCGTGCTGCATATTTTCAGGTAATGAATCAAGATGCCGGTAACCCTCTGTCACGAGGTAAATCTTTGAGAGTAGCTTAAGTACTTCCTGTTTCCATGATTCGTTATAATAATTGATATTGCCTAATGCCCTGATCATTGCTGCAAGGCCGGGGGCCTGGGCATCAATCATTCTTTTTGCAGGGTTTTGCCAATATTCAAATGCGCGTTCGGGAAGTATGATCAAGCCGTTTCTCACAAGGTCTTTCAACCAAACCTGAAGATCGTCAATACCGCCGGATACCTTTTTAATTCTTGCCCCTGCACGTTTGGCCTGTGATTCGGCATCTACGGGTTTTTTTTCTTTGGCTGAGCGGACTGTCTCTTTTTCGGTTCGTCTTTTTAGCCAATCGGCTACCCATGCAGGTTCTTCCCCCCTGGTAAATGTACCCGGTTCACGGGAATACAAAAGTAAAAGCCCAAGCCCGTGCTTGCAAGGAAATTTCCTGCTCGGGCAAGTGCATTTGAATGCAATGTTCTGAAGGTCAACCTGGGTCTGGTATGGTAATTTGCCGCTACCTTGACAATGTCCCCAGATGGCTTTATCGCTTGTCCCCCTGAGTTGCCATTTCGAAATAACGGCAAGATCTTTTCCTGCTTTTAGTGAAGCTGCATCGGGGGCAAGTGTAAAAATCTGGTCTTCTGATAATACCATCCTCTGGAAATATAAGCGTTGATCATCCTAAACTAATAAAAAAAAGATTAAACCAAAAAATTATTCATGTGGATTTGTTGATAACTGTGAGAATATAGATTAAAAGTGATTATTTAATGTCTCTAAGAAAACTCTTGTTATTCAGAAGTGGCTTCTAAGAAAGCGTCAAGAACAAGGCATGCAAGTCTTGAAAGTCA
>JAFGPL010000038.1 GCA_016936215.1 Bacteroidales bacterium | reverse complement strand
AGCCCCGTAGGTGGCGTAATATCATTAAACCTTTTTATTTCAGAGGGTTTATAATTTGAAAAATATTTTAGTCGGACAGTAGTGTAAAAATATGAGAAAGTATTAATAAGAATAAATAAGAGAATACACATGCTATACAAAAAGTTAAGATTAAGTATCATACTATTGTCAGTATCTGCACTGACAGGGTTGCGTGCACAGCAAAGTTTTAATGCCGGAGGGGGGAATGCCACGGGAAGCGGAGGTACCATAAGTTTCTCGGTCGGGGGGTTCGCATATCATAATCATACCAGCCCGGGTGGTTCGGTAGCAGAAGGGGTACAACAGCCATTTATTGTCACCATTATTGATGGTGTCGATGAAGCAGCCGAAATGGAGCTATCTGTATCAGCCTTTCCGAACCCTGTAAGCGAATATCTTATTTTAAGTACAGCTCACTATAAACTGCAGGGCTTATCCTATCAGCTTTTTGATGTTGACGGAAAGCTTTTGGAACATAAAAAACCAGAAGGTGCACAATCTATAATTCTGATGCACAACTACCCGGCGGCAGTTTATTTTCTTAAAGTTGTTGACGGAAAGAAAGAAATTAAAACATTTAAAATAATCAAAAAGTAAGGGTCAGGTTTTTTTACTTTTCACATTAGGCATAATAATCTTTAATGTATAATAACAATGAAAAAAGCATTACATTTCATCAAAATGGTACTTATTATTTCAATCTGTGTTTTTTCAAATGTATTTGTCAGTGCACAACTTCCTGCAAAGATAAGTTACCAGGCAGTGATCCGCGACAACAACAACAACCTTGTTGCATTACAGGCTATTGGCATGCAGATTAGTATCCTGCAAGATTCGGTAAACGGTACAGCCATCTATACTGAAACACATAATGTTACAACCAATACCAACGGACTGGTAAGCATCGAAATAGGGAATGGTACGACCTCTGGCAACTTCTCCGCCATTGACTGGGCCGATGGTCCTTTCTTTATCAGGACCGCTGCCGATCTTTCCGGCGGCGCCAATTATAACATTACCGGAACAAGCCAGATATTGGGAGTGCCTTTCGCGTTCTTTACTGAAACATCAAATACAGCGCGTAGCATAATAAAAATATTGTCCGGTGAGTTAGGTATAACTTCAGGTCAACTGGCAGCTTCCGGAATTTCTGCAAGAGAAATGGTGGCTTCGGGTATAGATATTAAAACTATGTTCGATGGCGGAATCAATGTTACTGAATTGCTCGGAACAGGTATTACGGTTGCTGTTTTGGTAAATGCAGATTTACCGGTTGACAGTCTGACAGGCGCCGGAATAACAACCCGGCAGCTTTTGGATGCCGGTGAAGATATTGATGAAATGCTGGCTGCAGGCATCACTTTAAGTGAGTTGCTGGCACACGAGGTTACAATTGCAGATTTACTGACTGCCGGCGTTACAGTTCCCCAACTGGTTGCTGAAAATGTGGCTGTTGCCGCTATGTTGGATGCAGGTATCACAGCAGAACAACTGGTAGCGGCTGATGAAGATTTAGACGAAATGTTAGGTGCCGGGATAAGTGTTGCTTCTCTTTTATCTGCCGGTGTTAAGGTGAGTGATATGCTTGGTGCCGGTGTAAGTGTCACAGACCTTTTTAATGCAGGTATTATGGTTGGTACTTTGCAACAACAGGGAGCTGCCCAAAGCGCGCTTATTTCTGCCGGACTTATAGGTACTACACCGCCCGACGGTGACGGAAATACATACTCTTGGGTAAGAATTGGCGACCAGTACTGGATGTCTGAAGATATGAAGACAAACCACTATACCGACGGAACACCTATACCCGATGGTACAGGATTAGGGAATATTAAAGACTACAGGTTAAAATACTATTTTTCTTATAATGACGATACTTTAAATGCAATCACCTACGGTTACCTGTATACCCATGCAGCGGCTGTAAACGGTGCTGCAGGCAGTGATGCAAATCCGAGCGGCGTTCAGGGTGTATGCCCTTCGGGCTGGCATGTACCTGGCGATTCAGAATGGAAAGAACTTGAAATGCACCTGGGCATGAGCCAGGCGGACGCAGACATAAATAATTACAGGGGAACAGATGAAAGTGAAAAGCTTAAAGAAACCGGTACGGTACATTGGGGATCAAGTAGTTCTTCAGTCGGGACCAATGAAAGCGGGTTTACAGGGTTACCCGGAGGATTCAGGATGTTGGACAGGTTTACAAATATAACGCATACTGCCTCCTATTGGACCTCTACAAAAGGAACGAGTTCGGGTTGTATTAGAAGTATATACAACAACCATGGAGCGATTTATCGAAATACGTTTAACTCTTTAACAAAAGGTCTTTCGGTGCGTTGTGTTAAAGACTGATTTAATACTTTTATTAACTTTGAATTCTAATTAACGACAAGTATTTTAGCGATAGCAAAAATCCAAAAACATTAAATTGAGGAAATGAAAAAAAAGAGAAAAATTATCATTGGTGTCCTACTGGGTTTTATCCTGTTAATTGTAGGATTTTTAATCGCAATCCCTGTTCTGGTAATAAACCCTATGGTTAATATGCATGTTGACTTTGAAGAGGTATGGAAAGCCGAAGATTTTGGAATAGAGGCGGAACATTTCTTTGTCAATACCGATGACGGGTTGAAAATTTCAGCCTATAAAGTTGATGTTGAAAACCCAAAAGCAATCATTATTTGTTTGTCAGGAATACATAATCCATCTGCAACTATATATTTTGGACATGCGCGTTTTTTTAAAGAACATGGATATGCTACAATTCTTTTCGATATGCGGGCTCATGGAGATAGCGATGGAGATATGATTTGTTTAGGATATAAAGAGCATCTTGATACAAAAGCAATTATTCAATACATAAAGGATGATTCCACATACAAAAATGTTCCAGTCGTTGTATTCGGGTTGTCAATGGGGGGCGTGACCGCCATCAATTCTACCGGAAAATTTCCGGAAATAGACGGCTTAATTAGTCTTTCAGCATATTCATCATGGGAAGAAGTTTTTTATGAGCTGATGGCTTATCAAAGCCCTGTTTTTTTGGCAAAAATGGTAAAACCATTTGTTCCACTGGTTGTATTTGCAAAATATAGGGCGAACATATGGACGATCAAACCTGTCAAGCAAATTAAAAAACTAGGAAATAGACCAGCTTTACTTATGCATTCCAAAGAAGATTCTCAGGTGCCATTTTCTAACTTTGAGAGAATACTTAGTCATGCTCCTTCGCATGTTGAAATATTTATCCGTGAAGGAGACATACATTCTATAACAGAAAGCTTTACTGAACCTGAAAAAGATATAGAATATACCAAAAGAGTATTGGGTTTTCTTAATAAACATTTTCCTGGCAGATAAAAAATATCGGCCGCTTTCAATACTTTTTACCAATAAGGCGGTGTAAAAAGTTATTTATGTCAATCGTGAGAAAGATTCTTCACTATCGTTCAGAATGATAAAAGAAGCATTTTTTTACATAACCTCTTTTAATTATTAAAATATAATCCTCACAGCAATATTAGGTATACATTGCGTTTTATGGGAGTCACCTGAAAGACAACAAATTTTCCCTTCGTGATTCTTGATTATTATGAAAAGAGAATTTACTTTTACAGACAGAGCTAAAACAAAATGGGATAATGTAAAGTGCATGTTTTTTAAGTTATCCCTTTTTCCCCTGGAATTAATTAAGCGTACCGATCATGACCCGGAAAAAACCGATATTTATCTGTCTGATGTCATTTCTTCTTTTCTATCCAAATGTCTTTTCAAATACTGATACATCACTTATTCGTTCTTATATTATCAAATCAGAAGGCTATTTTTCAAAAAATAGCGACAGCGCTTTATTTTACAGCAGTAAAGCGGTAAAAGCGTGTTCTTTTATCAGCGACCAACATTTAATAAGTGAGGTCTATAAAACCCATGGAATCGTTTTTTATTATAAAACACGTTATGATTCCTCGGCTTACTATATGAATATAGCCATCAAACATGTTCCGAAGGATGATGAAATTTACCTCGCAACACTTTATAACATTCATGCTTCGGTGTTAATTATGGATAATAAGTATGATACAGCCCTTTATTACATTGAAAATGCTTATAATATAAATAAAAGGCTTAATAATAAGCAAGAGCTGGTGAAGAACTTAGCAAACTTCGGGTTGGTATATAAATGCATGGGTGCTTTTGATTTATCAATAAAATATATTTATCAGGGGTTACCAGTTGCCGAGGAATTAAAGGATACAGCGGTTTTAATAAAGCTTCTTCATTCTATCAGTGCCAATTTCCTGTCTATGAAAAAACCAGGGCAGGCAGTTAATTATGGTAAACAAGCTTTAGGTTATTCACTTGCAATGAAAAACTATAAACGGGCAAGCGAAATATCCAATAGTATAGCCAATGCCCATGAGCAGTTAGAACAATATGATGAAGCAAAACGTAACTATCAGTTATCTTATGACTATGCACATAAGATAAATTATGCCACAATGGAAGCAGCAGCCCTTGTTAATTTAGGGCTTTTTTACGCACATAAATTACAGTTTGATAGCGCTTTGTTTTACCTGGCAAAAGGCAAAAGTATTGCACAGAAATATAACTTCGCAGCCACAATCACTGCCGCTGATATCACTTACAGTAAAATATATACAGAAACAAAAGAATACGATAAGGCTTTAAAGCATCTTTTAGCTGCTATTGAGGGGGAGGATAAAGCTGAGAGTTCAATAATAAATGCAGCATATCTTCAATTAAGTGAAGTTTATGCTGCTATCGGCGATTACCCAAAAGCATATAAATACCATGTTATTTATACTCAGCGCAACGACTCTGCGATTAACAAACAAAAATTGGAAGAAATTGCAGGCATAAGAACGCAATACGAGTTAAACAAAAAGCAGGAGCTAATGGATGCAGAGCTTGAGGCTTCGGCCAGCAAATTAAAACTGATCCGGACAATATCCATCGTCGGGTTTATTGTTATCATGATTATCGCGGCTCTTTTAGTCATCACTTTCAGGTTTAAACAAAAACAAAAAGTAACGAACCTGAAAAACGAAATAGACAATTACCGGCAAAGGTTAATGGCCCAACAGATGAACCCGCATTTTATTTTTAATACGCTCAATTCTGTTCAGTATTTCATTTATAACAACAAGAAGGAAGAATCAATGGAGTATATTTCTCAATTTGCACAACTCATGCGCCTTAACCTGTATAACTCACAAAACGATATCATCGCGCTGAAAGATGAAATTGAAGCACTGAAATTATATCTTGAGCTGGAACGGATACGGCTGGACAATAAGTTTGATTATACCATAGAAGTAGGCCCTGAAATTGATGTCAGTGAGCAGCTTGTACCCTCGTTTCTGATCCAGCCCCTGGTTGAAAACTCGATTAAGCATGGTTTCCTGAAAATTGAACACAAGGGGAACATCCACACATCAATCATCCGCCGGAACGGCAGTCTTGTCTATAATATTATTGACAATGGTGCCGGGATTAAAAGAACCACAGCCAGCCACGAGGGATCAACACATAAATCGTATGGCCTCGAGCTCACAAAAAAAAGAATTGCTTTAATCGGGATATTGAATAATAAGCAAACAAGTTTTACATTTACAGAAAATACCGGGCCTGACGGCAATTGTTCAGGTACCCGGGCAGAATTGGTAATACCTTCATCGCTTCGGTTAATCTGAGAAATAATAATGCACAAGCTGAAATGTATTGTAGTTGAGAATGACCCGAAATCACTATCATTATTGCTTTCGCTTATTACGGATTATTGCCCCGAACTGGAGCCGGTTTCCTCAGTTTCAAATATCAAAGATGCAACCAGGGAAATCCTGGCTAGAAAGCCCGATGTGGTGTTTCTGGATATTGAACTCGATGATGGTACCGGGTTTGATGTATTAAACCAGGTACCTGATAAAAAATTCAGTGTTATCGTAACCTCAGGGCACAGCCATTATGCCTTTGATGCATTTAAATTTGAAGTTGCCCATTACCTTTTAAAACCAGTTTCCATAAGGGATTTGCGTATTGCCCTCGACCGGGTTTTACAACATTACGACAGTCAAAAAGAAATTGTTATGACCGGAACAGGTGTGAACCAGAAAATCCAGGTAAACACCAGTGAAGGGACAAAAATCTATAACCTTAAAGAAATTGAGTTTTTTCAGGCAGACGGATGCTATACAAATATTTTTTTTACCAATAAAAATCCGGTAATTGTATCAAAACACCTGAAAAGTTTTGAATCTGTTTTATCCGCAAACAATTTTTACCGAATAGGCAGAAAGTATATAATAAACCTTGATTGCGTTAAAGCATACACTGCCCACAGTGGCGGTACCATTACCATGGAAAATGGAAGCCGCGTTAGTATTCCGCGCCGGAATAAACATGAATTCATTAAATATCTTAACTCGTACCTTAAAGATTTTAAATAGCAGTATTTACTTTTTCTTGCCACTCATTGGTTTAAACAGACCATTCGTATATTAATCCCCAACCACTTGTATATTTCATTTCATTGCAGGTTAACTTATTATCATTTTTGCCGATATGATATAGCTTGTGATATACCACGTTTTTGATTTAAGATTATGACCATGGAGAGAGATTTTATTATTGAGTTTATCAGGAAAAATTCATCCATCGCTTACACTGATATCAAAAGTATTGCATCACATTTTAGCCGCAAGACATTTGCAAAGAATGAGTTCTTTTTGAAGGCAGGTAAAACCTGCAATGATTTCATGATTTTGCAAAGGGGTTTTATGAGGTCTTTTGTGTTTGACGCTGTTGGCTATCAGGTAACTACAAATTTCTATTCACCTTTTCAGATCGTACTTGAGCCGGCATCATATTACAACCGCGTTGCTTCTAAAGAATACATTCAGGCTGTAACTGAATGCCAGGGTTGGATACTTGAATACCAGCAACTTAATCTCTTATATCATACCATTCCCGCATTTCGCGATTTTGTGAGGTGCATACTCGTTAAATCATACATGGAACTGCAGGACCGTATAATACTTTCGTTAACCAGGACAGCCGAAGAAAGGTATCTGACTTTTTTAAAAATTAATGCAGATGTGGTAAAGAATGTATCCCTTAAGTATATAGCGTCTTACCTTGGGATCACCGACAGCTCGCTCAGTCGAATTCGCAAAGATACGGTAAAGGTACCATTGTGTGATGCATTTTGTTAATGCTAACAATCCTTGTCATTAATACGTACTATATCAACATATTGACTCTTAAAAGTAAAATTAAAGCATGAGAAACATAAGTATTTGGGCACTATTTTTACTTACATTATTTGTTTGTTGTGAAGAAAATGAATCAAGCGATCATTCAGATGATCGGACAATCAATAATTATGATCAGGAATATTTTCGGGGGTTTATTAATAATGACTCTGTTTCACTGGATAATGAGTCAAATTACTTTTCAGCAAGCCGTATGGACTGGATTAGTAACTATAGCAATTCTGATTCGGTGGTGGTTAACTATGGATTTAACTGTGGCAATACATCATTTTCTCTCAGATTAGATTTTTTCTTTAAAGAAGCAGTTGAAAATATTGACACTTTGAACATAGCCCATAGATTTAAAAATAATTCTTTATTAACAAATATATTTAATGAAAGCAGTTGGATTTATATCCAGGATTCTCTTGCGCTTGGCAGAGGCGGATATATAATGAACGATTCAAAAGAAATTAACCATGCCATATATATAAGATTTTCAGATAATAGCAATATATGGCATTCTGGATTGATAAATAAAAGTATTGATGCTTCAGATTTTAGTTTTAATATTTCCAGTGCATATATAAAACCTGTTAAAGTGAATTATAGTGAAGTCAATTCCGGAAAGGATACAGATAGCCTGTTATATATTGAGGGAGAGTTTAATTGTATTCTTTTTAACGATAGAGATAATTCAACAAAAGTAATTAAAGATGCCATATTTAGGGCTAATATTGATATTGATTATTTCAATGATTAGTAATAGTTTGAAACAAATAACAAATGGGATAATATTTACCCTGAGTTGAGTATATCCGGGTTTTTTGGCACCTATATATTTTCGTGCTGCAATGATCCATAAAACCCGCAAACGGCTAACTACTATACCCCAAATGTTTATCTAAACAGTTTACATTATACTTAAAAAAATGAAAAAAAATTACAGAGTGATATTTGTATCAATGCTGGCAGTCTTTTCACTAAATGTCTTATCTCAGACTGTCATTTTGGAAAATAATGTCAAAGGTCTGTGGACAAAAGCAAATTCTCCCTACCTTGTATTAAGGGATGTTGTTATTCCCGAAGACACTTCGCTTACCATTGAAGCCGGCGTTGAAGTCCAGTTTGCAAAAGAATGCGGGATGCAGGTTTATGGTAACCTTATTGCCATGGGTGATGAGAATGATAAAATCGTATTTACCTCTGCCGATACCGCTTCAGTAAGGGAGAATATCGCCAATGGCTGGAAAGGTATTGTAATATGCGGTGAAAACAAGGATACAAGCATCCTCGAGAATTGTATTGCTGAATATGTAAAAACACCTGAAAATGGTTCCAGCCCATTTCAGGCTGCCATAAATGTCAATAACAGGCATGCTTTCATTAAATCGTGTAAAATACATAAAAACAGGGGATATTATGGCGGGGCCATAAACTCTTCTAACCAGGGGGATGTTATGATCCAAAACTGCACCATAACAGATAACTCGAGCTATTATTACGGGGGCGTTTATCTCTATAACACCAAAGCAATATTGCTGAATAACCTTATTGCGAACAATGGCATGAATGTGGTTATATATGGTTCAAACGTTAACATGGATACTATTCTGATTTTTAATAATACCATTGTTCAAAACGATGTTCATATAGGGTCTGCCTGGGGTAACTGTATTTTCAGGATATCGAATGCAAATGTTAACCTGTGCAATACGATTATTCATGGGAAATCCGATTATACATATAATGACTACCAAATTATCAGGGTAGCCAATTCCGGTTTTACTTCTTTTAGCAATTGTATTGTTGAAGGAGGGGAAGCCAATATCCATATTGAAAACAGCAGGGTGGAAATAAACAATCTGTACGATGCCAATCCCGGGTTTATGGATGGCCCGGACAAAGATTATCATCTTTCGGATAGTTCTTATGGCATCAATTCAGGACAAAACTATTCTGCCGGCATTCTTTCATTAATACCTTTTGATCTGGCAGGCAATCCGCGCATTTATAACGATGCCACGGATATTATAGATATCGGCGCCTATGAATACCAGGGCATACAGGCGGCAAACAGGCCACCTTCCATTAATAACCCTGGTAATCAGCATATTTTTGTTTCCGCTTCAAAAGAAATGGTTTTCAGTTTTTCGAATGTTGATGCTGCGGACATCCATATATTGTCTGTAGTTAGCGATAATCCGAATATTACCATAGGGGCGCTTTCATCACAAACCAACAATGCAAAGTATACCTTAACCCCTTCACCGGGTTGGGGTGGTATGGCCAATATTATCCTTTCTGTTACCGATAACCACGGGGCCCGGGACCTGGATACATTTGCCCTTGTTGTCGGCAACACGATTAACCAGGATATTGACGAAAATACAGTCTGGGATGCCGATACAGTATTCATTGGAAAAAGCTTTAAGGTAAAATCCGGTGTAACCCTTGAAATCCGTCCTGGTGTCTGCGTTTGTTTTTTAGACAACTATTCCATTGAAGTGGAAGGGATGGTAAAGGCGCTTGGCTCCCCGGACGATGATATTCTATTCACATCCTTTGATACAAGCGGGTTTTACCGCGATGCACACATAGGCTGGGGGGGTATCCTTTTAAAAAATACGTATGACAGTTCCGTCTTTTTCAATTGTATATTTGAATATGTCAGGAAAAAGTCTGTTTTGTATATGTACGATAATACAGCCGCCGACTTTATCAGTTGTACATTCAGGAACAATTCTGCCATGACCGATTATACCAACCCTTCTGTAATAAAGGGCGAAAAATCAAAACTATACATTGGCAATTGCCTTTTTTATGATAACCTGTCAATGTATGCCACCATAATGCTTGATGAAGCGGAGGAGATGATACTTTGCAACAGCTCATTTTACAATAATACAGGGACCTTTGCTGCGGTGAGGTTAAATTCTAACGGCAACACTGCCCGTATAAATAATTGTGCTTTCTGGAATAACCATACAAGGGACTATGAAATTTATGCCCATAACTTAGACAGCCTTAAAATTTCAAATTGTTTTGTTGAAGGAGGGCTCTCTGCAATTTCCAATTATGGGTCGGTATCTGACATACAATCTATATTTGATTTGTATCCCCAATTCAACGATTCATTGAACAGGGATTTCCATTTAACTTCATCTTCACCCTGCATAAACAAGGGAGTTGAGGGTATCTTCCTCCAAAAACTGAATAACTCGGATATGGACGGAAACAGCAGAATATATAATGGCAGCGTGCTTTTGCCCGATATCGGGCCTTATGAATACCAGGTCGCGCCATCGAACAGGAAACCTGTGCTGGAAAAGACTGATGACAAAACAGCCATGCTCGGGAAACCGGTTTCGGGCTGTGTAAATTTCTTCGATGCAGATGAAAGCGATACCCACACGTTAACCGTGACCAGCAATAATGCACATGTCACAGTCCAGGGCTTATCAGGCGACACTGCCGGTTCAGTATATTCTCTGGTTCCGGCAGCCGGTTACACGGGCGATGCAATAATTTCTGTGTTTGTTGAAGATAACGGCGGGCTAAAAGACAGCTTTTCCTATACCCTGCATGTTGACCAACACGCTTGCGGCAACATTTATGAAGATATGGTATGGGATGCCGATACCATACTGGTAAACTGCAATGTAACTGTTAACCCGGGCGCTACACTTACCATAATGCCCGGCGCTAAAGTCATTTTCAACGGGCCATATAGTTTAACGGTTAATGGGTCCATACAAGCATGCGGAACAACAGATGACCCGATAGTATTTACCGACCACGATACCCTATGGCAGGGTATTAAGATTTATCCGGTTAAAGAACAAGATTCATCACTCTTGCGGAACTGTGAAATCAGCAATTCACGGGATGGGGGTATACGGGTTGAATATCATTATTATAATTCCGTTATTATTTCCAATTGCTATATTCATCATAACAGCATTTCATATGCCGGGGGGGGGATATGTAATTCAAGCGGGCCGGTATTAATAGAAAATTGTAATATCGCCTATAATACATCCACCCAGTCCGGGGGAGGAATATATGCTTTTAGTTCCGGCAAAATTGTTAATAACACCATCTGCCACAACACCTCAAAAAATCATGGCGGCGGGTTATATTCGGGCAGTAGCTATTCACCCGGTCTAACTATTGAGGGCAATACTATCCACGATAATCGTTCCACGGATGGAAGCGGCGGTGGTATTTATTCCGGTAAATATGACAGCATAAAAAACAATATAATCAGTAACAATATTGCACGGTACAATGGGGGTGGTATTAATGGTTACCAGGGAGGCTATTTTTCAAATAACAGGATAGAAAACAATACCTGTGAAGGAACAGGTGTTGGTGGCGGGATTCATTTATCTTCCGGTAGTTATAATGTAATAAATAACCTGATTATCAATAATCATTCCGGATCAGCGAGTCCGGGAGTATACTTATCTTCTGCCAGTGGGTTATTATCTAATAATACCATCTGTAACAATACCTCAAGTCAAATCGGGAGTGGTATTTTTTGTTATGGCGACAAGGCCCCCGTGTTAATGAACAACATCCTTTGGGGAAACGGGTCCGATGGTTCAAAAGTACAGATATACATTAATAATGAGTTATCGCAACCGGTGATAAAGCATTGTATTTTAGAAGGGGGGAAAGAGATGATTAAGTGTACTGCAGGCATTTATTACACGAATGATTATAAAGACAATATTGACATCTATCCTTCTTTTAAAGATACAGTCAACAGGGATTATAGTCTGGCCGGTAACTCGATAGCTATTAATTCCGGTTGTACCGATACGACAGGGATGAACCTTCCTGCCACAGATATCCTGGGCAATGCAAGGATTTTTAACGGACATGTTGCCAGGATAGACATCGGCGCTTATGAATACATGGGCGAACCTGCCAACAGGAGGCCGGTTTTGAAAGATATGGATAACATCAACCTGTTTACCTCCCAATCGAAACAAATGATGGTTGAATTTCTGGATACAGATTTTGGCGATTCTCATACCATTACTATTGAATCGGATGGGCCAAACCTCACCATCGAAAACCTTTCAGGAGATACCGCGGGCTCGACTTATGATTTGGTTGCAGCAAACGGCTGGTATGGCCTGGCGAATGTAAAAGTAAAGGTGGAAGACAGCCACGGGCTTGCAGATTCAGCATATTATTCGGCGCTCGTGAGCGACAGCGTATGCGGTACACTTGCCGGGAATACCGTTTGGGACAAGGATACAATTTATGTATCTTGTGACATTACGGTCCCGGAAAAGGTTACATTAACGGTTATGCCCGGCACAAGGATTTTATTTACAGGCCCTTATAAGATTTTTGTCAACGGGACAATCAAGGCAGTGGGAACTGACCAGGACAGGGTTGTTTTTATCTCTTCTGACACCAGTGCGATAAATTCTGCCAACTTCTGGAGAGGTATGGTCTTTGAAAGGAGCTTTTATAAGACAGATACTTCTGTACTTAAATACTGTAGTTTTCAATATGGCCGTGCCACAGAAATAAAAAGGGACAATGTCATCATTTCAAATTGCTTATTCGATAAATGCAGCGCTCAAAATGGAGGGGGCATCGTTATTTTTAATTCAAGCCCTTTGATCGAAAACAGTAAATTTAGTAATAACACAGTAACAAATACCGGTGGTGCTATATCCTGCCTTGACGAAGATGCTTTTGACGGGCTGGATACCAAACCTGTTATCAGGGGAAACGAGTTTTATAATAACCGGGCAAGGCATGGCGGGGCTTTCTATTCCGGCGGGGCAGGACCTGTTTTAAGCAACAATATCATCCATCATAACCAGGCAGGTTATGGCGGCGCCCTGTATTTCTATTATCGGAGCAGGACTGCACCAGTAATTTTTAATAACCTGATATACAAAAATACGGCAACTTACGAAGGCGGGGCTATCTTTTATGATGAAAGCAGGTTATCCTATCAGTTCAATAATACAATTGTGAAAAATGAAGCCGGTATAGGTGGCGGGTTGTATATTCTGTCCTATGCTTACCCACAGGTTATTAACGACATCATCTTTTACAATACAGCCCGGCAGGGTGGCCAACAGGTATCCATAAACGGTTCCGGTTCAGGCGCAGGTTTCTATCATTGTTTTATACAGTATGGTTTTGATAGTATTACCGGCAGCGGCTCAGGGACTGAGTACCAAGGTTCGTTTACAAATGTGCTTATGGCAGAACCTTTATTTGCCGATACTGTCAATCATAATTACCGGTTATCTGACAGCTCGTATTGTATTAATGCAGGGACAATCAATATAAGCGAAATGGAGGTGCCTGAAAAGGATATTGAAGGCAATCCGAGGGTATTCGCGGGCATATTGGCCAATATTGATGCCGGCGCCTATGAATTCCAGGGAAACGCGGTGAACAGGAAACCAATCATTGTCCATACTGCAGACCAATACACTTATATATCCGAGAGGAAAAAAGTAAGGGTATTCTTTACGGATGTGGACAAAACAGATACCCATACCATTACCGTTACAACCGATAACGCGAATGTTGCTGTAGAAAACAAGAGTGGTGATATTTCTGGTTCTTCTTATGAACTGGTGCCGGCAACGGGGTGGCAGGGTACTTCCGAAATCACTGTGAAGGTTACAGACGATAAGGGCAATTATGCCATAGATATCTTCAATCTTATAATTTCCGGGTATTATTGCGGAAGCATTACAGAAAATACCACCTGGGACAGGGATACCATTAAGGTACTGTGTGATATAATCGTTGAAGAAAATGCCACGCTTACCATCATGCCGGGCACTGTAGTGTCATTCGAAGACCACGTGCAGCTTAAAGTATTGGGAAGGTTACTGGCGCTTGGCACCAATGAAGAGAGGGTTACTTTTACTGCATCCGACAAAACACAATACCCCGGTGAAAACCATATTGGATGGAGAGGCATACGCTTTTTTGGTCCTAACAGCTCCGAGGGTTCAAGGCTGGAGTATTGTACGATTGAATATGCAAAGGGCATGGACAAAGGTTTTCCTTTTGATAATTACGGCGGGGGCCTGTATATTGATGAATGGTCTGATATCCTGGTTTCGAATTGTATCATCTCGTATAATTCTGCAGTTGAAAGGGGCGGAGGAATATATTGTAACAACAGCGGCGCTAAAATCTTCAACTGTAAAATCTCAAACAACCAGGCAGGTATATATGGCGGGGGATTGTATAGCGAAGGGGGCTATCCTTATGCACAAGTGATGAACACTATTATTTGCAACAATGAAGCAGATTTTGAAGGGGGAGGTATTTTTGCTGATGACCTGTATAGCATCAATAACATTGTCGCCAACAATCATGCCGGCACAAGGGCAGGCGGTATAAGTATTGATTCAAGGGGATATTTATACAATACAATAATCTGGGGCAGTACAGCCGGTTATTATCCCCAGTTGTGCGTGGGATATAGTGGTTCTGTCTACCTTTACAATAGTATTTTGCAGGGTGGTTTGAATAATATTGGATATAACAGTACATCTGTCACAGCATACGAAAATATAGTTGAACAAAACCCGCAATTTATACTGCCCAGCCAGGGAGCAGGGATTGATTACGACGGGTTAAGCGCTGACTGGTCATTGCGTGCATCTTCACCCGGCATCAATAGAGGCACTGATGATATATCTTTCTACTGGTATGAATGCCCTGCCCATGATATAAACGGTGAAAACAGGGTTTTGATGGATGCTATCGATATCGGTGCATTTGAATACAGGAACTCTGGTCCTTACAGAAAGGGAAATGTACCGGATCAAATCACACACGCTTCATCAGCCTGTAATCTTCTTATCACTGCAGATGACTTCTTTGCAGATGATAATCCCGGTGATGTGCTCACCTATTCAATTTCAGTATTGAATACAGCTAACTGGATGCAGGTGGATGCAACTGGTGGTAATATTTATATTACCGGCACACCCGGTCTGACCGATATGGGAGAGTACATGATGGTTATTTCAGCAACCGATTTGTACAATGCCTCAGTCACAGATACATTTTTATTATCGGTAGATGAACCTACGCTTCATGTTGATTTTAATGACTATACCTTCAAAATATATCCAATACCTGCTCATGATATAATAAACCTTGAATTTGACAAACCTGGATTTTTTAACGGTTCTCTTGAATTGATAGATATAAATGGGAAAATTATTGAATTACAGGTATATGCGAATAATAACAAGATGCAAATAAATATTTCCGATGTTCCTTCAGGAATCTATCAACTAAGGATCATTTCCACTAAAGGGGTTTATGTTTATAAGATCACCATTTTGTAATTATTTACATATAAAGCTAACATACCCTATATTTCTGAATATGCCTTATTAATTAAAAAATAGAATTAAGAATGAAGGACTTAAAATGATAAATATTTTGTTGTTTTTCGATCTGGTAAAAAAGAAAAATTCCTTATCAACAGGTTTTATCAGGCTTGTTTGGTTTACTTTATTTACTATAGGCTTTGTTATCCATTTTGGTGAGTTTCTGACTGTGTCATTGATTAATAATTCAATGCTTAATTTACGCTAATCATGAATAAGTATTTAATGATCAGTATGGTCAGTCTTTTGTCAGGTATTTTTAACAGTGCATATAACCAGGAATTACCATTATTAAGCCCATACTATACAAATTCATTTTTATACAATCCATCTCTTGCCGGGGGTGCGTTCAATACCACGGGTTCATTTTTCATTGCCAATAGAAAGAATTTTGTACATGTTGCCGGCCATCCTGTATCAAACATTTTAAGTGCACACGTGCCTCTAAAAAAAAATAAGTGCGGAATAGGAGGAAAAATTTTACTTAACAATACAAATGTTTTCCAAACAGTGTATTCATCCGTCGCTTTTGCTTATCACATACCATTTGACCACTTCAAGAGCTTATCATTTGGTTTATCTTCAGACCTTTACCATATGGGGATTGATATGTCGACCGTGAATGTTGCCGACAGGCATATAATTGATCCCAATATATTGAAATATAGTAACGGGGAATGGCTCCTGAATTTTTCAACCGGTTTTAACTTCCAAACGGAACGCCTGTCTGTTGGCGGCACAATTAATAGTTTAAGAAATTCCTATAAACCTTTTGATGATGGAAAGATGTATAGTCTTTATTCCGCTTATCTCAAATACACCATTCCGGTATTTTTGCGCAGGGACATATTGCAACCCATGGTGGTTTACAGGCAACTACCTTTCTCAAATCCCATAGGTAATGCAGGTATATTTTATTCTTACAAGAGTAAAAATTCACTCGACAGGATTAATGATGGATTTCTGCTTGGCGGGGTTTTTATAAGCACAAACTTTCAGATTAGCATGATGGCAGGCATTAATATTCTCAAAAGGTTACAACTTACATACAATTATGAAACATCAGGAAGTTACCAGGGATACATCGGGGCATCACACGAGATAGCATTGACATACAACATTATAGAATTATCCAAATCGGACTGGAGCAATGAATACCTTACCTGGTATGAGAAAAAACTTAAGCTGAAAAGATTTCTATCACCCGGTAAAAGGAACAAACATGATTAAATAAATAACAGGAACAAAAAGACTTTATAAAACATGAAACGAATAATGAAAATATCGATAAAACGCCTCCTTTTTTATAGCCGGATTATACTGATTGCTTTCATTGCTAATCATCAAATATTGGCCCAGAATTCAGTAAGTATCGGGACTAATGAAATCAATGAGAATGCAGTATTAAGGTTGGTCTCACCTAATAATAACCAGGGTTTGCTATTGCCCAGGTTGACCACGGCACAGCGCGAATTCATGGATCTCGCAGTTGATGACAACGGGATGCTGGTTTACGACAACGACTTGCAGATGATTTGCTACTGGCACGATGGTCAATGGTATCCCTTACTGACAGACTCGCGAGAAGTGATTATCACTGGACTTGGTGCCATAACTGTAATCGGGACTTATCCTGATTTTACTATTTTTTCCAATCCCAATGATACATCCCCGACAAATGAAATACAGGGACTCCATCTATCAGACGACAGTTTGTCAATCATAAATAACGCAACAGCCACGACGGTCGATTTATTACCTTACCTGGATAATACAGATGAACAAGATATTGGAGATGTATTAATTCATGGAAATGATGCAAATGGAGGTTTAATAAAGAATTTAGGCGACCCCGTTGATGCACAGGATGCTGTAACAAAAGCTTACGTTGACAGCAGATTGCCAAAAGGTACAATTGTTATGTGGTCGGGTAATGTTGCTCCTGAAGGTTGGCATTTGTGTGATGGCAAGGATAATACCCCTGATCTTTCGGGCAGATTTATTATTGGATACGATGCTGCAGTTCCGGAATACAATAATCCTGGTACATATAGTATTGGAGGAGTAACAGATGGAAATACAGGAGGTAATCCATCCCAGGTACACACTCACTTAATACCAAATCATACTCACCAGGTAGGTTTGCATACCCACCCGGGAGGTTCGCATACTCATATTATTGATCCACCTCAGACAAATTTATCAAATTACCGGGTAGGAGCTGTAGTGTCAGGTTTATTAGGATGGGATGATCTCTTCACCGGAACCGGGGGTACCCCGCCTTATATAAATATTCCACAATTTAATTCCGGCACTTCATCTGCACATAATACCGGAGTGTCAACTCCGTTCAATACAGGGAATCCATCTGTACCTCTGGACCCTCAGAATGCAAATCATTTTCCCCCTTATTATACACTCGCGTATATCATAAAATTATAACACGATAATGAAGCGAACCTATTTATTTTTAGAGGTATTTATCGTTATGTTTTATTCATTATGTTTTACTAGTATTTCAGCTCAAACAACAATCTCTCATAACTCGGTTTTTACAATTACTGAAAATTCAATTTTTGCAACAAATCAAAGTATTACAAACAATGGAATACTTTCAAATAATGGAGTTATCGAACTTGTTGGAAATTGGGAAAATAATGGGTTATATCATGAATTACACGGCGTAATATCACTTATCGGAGAAGACAATCAAATTTTACTCCATGATAACCAGAAAATATATCAATTGGAAATACGGGGTGGCCCAAAACAAATTGGAGAGGATGTTACCATAACAGGTAACTTAAACCTGCTACATGGAATTATTACACCTGACGAACGTGTTACCATAATTATAGAAGAGGATGCAGAAATCAATTCGGCTTCTCCTGTATCATATATTAATGGTGTATTATATCATTCCGGTACAGGTAATAAATATTTTCCAATTGGTAAAAACGGGACCTACTTTCCTGTAGAATTGATAAATATACAAGGTGAAAATCCGGTAACAGGACTTGAATTGTTTGAGCCTAACCAAAATCCCCTGGCCGGGCCGGATATTTATCAGGTTTATGCAGACAGGTACTGGAAAAAGACAATACTTTCAGGTAAATTATCAAATACCCAAATTAGTTGCGAGTCTCATTATATTGAATTATTTAACAATACATCAAATATTGTTTTTGCCCAGGCTGAACAAGCAGGTGGAATTTTTTCAAGTATAGGAGGCAGGGAAGAAGCTGGAGTATTGATAAGTGAACGGTCTTTTACAGAAAATATATTTGCATTTGCCGAACCTCTTCATGCAAATGAGATTGCCTATGTTCAGATAATGAATATAATTACTCCCGATAACGATGGCATTAATGATTTCCTCTTGATAAAGAACCTGGAGTATTATCCGGAAAATGAACTGTTCATCTTAAATTTAATGGGCCAGGTCATATACTCGGTAAAAAACTATGATAATTCATGGGATGCAACTATTGACGATAAGCCCTTGCCCCAGGGTAATTATATGTGTATTCTAAAGTTAAAAAACCATCCTGTAGTTTATACTCAGACAATTACTATAATTAGATAATGCTGCATCCATTATATAAACCAAGTTCGAAAAGATAATCCATATTTATAGATTTTATTTAAGACCAAAATATCAACTTAAAATTTTAAAAATGAGATACTTTTTAATTTTAAACATGCTCCTGCTTTGCATGCAGGGTTTTACCCAAAACCTCAAAAGAAAAGGAGCCATAGGTATTGGTTTATATAATGAAATCTCTGACTCACTTAGATAAGAAAACACTTTAATTGGGAATTGGTTGACGGGATATATGACTGGGCAAATGATAAGCTATAAAAATTAAATTAATTATTTAAAGTGCTACTATGGTAACAATAGCTTTAAAACAAAAGAAAAGATTGTTAATGGTTTTCCTGCCGGTATCTATATGTGCAAAATATCTACAGGGGGTGAATTTTATTTGATAAGGCTGATTAAAACCTGACAGTATAATTCAATACTATTATGGCGATATTTCAGTTTCGTAAATCATATGAATTGTCATTGCCCCGGAATTTTGATGTATGGTTGGATGATAATGTCCTGAGAACTGAAATGATGAGGATTTCTTATTGTATTCATTAAAAAGCAGAAACATGAAAAACACAGAAAAGAAAACAATTATAAGAATAACAGAGGTTCTTATAATTTTCATGACCTTCTTTAGTAGTGCACGGCCACAGGTATTGGATCCCGAAATAGTGGTACATCCGGGCATAAATGTGGAAGTGGGAGATGAAGTGTATTTCAGCGCGGAAAACACGACCTATCCCGCGGATACGGCACTATTGAGGATGGCAAGATATGAATGGGATTTTGGAGATGGCTATTCTTTCCAATTTGGTAAGCCCAATGCAAATTCATGCTACTCAGGACTTGCAGTCGTACATTATTTTATGGCGCCAGGAACTTATAATGTCAAACTTACCGTTTCAATATACGACCATTATGATGGGGAGGGTATACCAACAGCCCCGCCACTGGCGAAAGACTCATCAGTAACTGTTATTAACGTAACGGGTACAGCCCCTCTGGCGGGTTTTGAGCTACAACATGCCCCTTTTCATAACCGGTTGGCACAATATATATATGCCATAATACCGGCTGCATACCAAAATAACCAAAGCACATTACGGGTTTCATTGTCTGGCCCAGGAGAAAGCAATACCATTCTCTTTACCAAAGACAATCTTGAAGGGGAAGAAGTATTTTTACTTGATCAAAAAACACTTGCCCAAGGTGATTATGTAATTATTGCCGAATTGTTTAATGACGCCGGTCAGCTTGTTCCCGGGGGAATATGGCGGGAAAAATTTTCGAAAAGATATCCCGGCTTGCCAAAAGTGGGTATCGATGAAAATAATTCGATGTATTTGGATGGCCAGCTTTTTTTTCCGATAATGCCTTTTATGACCAATAATGAAAGGGTACAGGAATTCATCGATTCGGGAGGTATCAATGCATTGCACACCGAAGGATGGTATGCTTCACATAATGCAGGTACATGGACAGATTATCTTAACAAGGCGGCTGAAAAGAATCTAATATGTGCCGGGCCAAATCGTGGCAACTATTCCTGGGGTGAGTTAGGCATATACCGGCAACGGTTCAATCATGATGTAAAGATTATGACAGAATATATCCTAAGCAACCATGATCATCCTGCTATGATGATGTGGAGCTGGGATGACGAGCCCAACATGGGTGGCCGGAACCAGAAGGTTGACCTGCCAGTACTGGCTGCATGGCAGTATATAACCCACGAATATGATACTTGCCATTTATACTACAACGGTTTTTATATGTATGATTGGTCAAGATACTATGGGGAGGGATTAAGGACTCACGACTATCTTCAGAGCCATGCTCTTTTTGGTGGAAAAAAATGGATATCGGATGTAATAGGGGGCGATATCTATCCTATGAATTACAGGCTTAGCGCTCACCTAAACTTTGCCGATATGGGTCCCTATGCTGCATATCTTGATGCCCTTGACAGGATGCAAACCAATAACAAAAACCTGGTGCCATGCCTGCCTGTACTTCAACCCTGTGAAGAAACCAACGGCGATGCCACGCCGCCTGTCACATCCGGCCAGGTTTACCTTGAAGCATGGTTAAATGTAATACACGGGGCTAAAGGTATTATCTGGTTTCCCTATTTTGTTTATTCTACAGTCCAGTGGCAGTCTATGAAAAAATTTGCAGGCCAGATGGGCAGACTGGCTCCCATAGTACTGGGGCCAAAAACAGAACGTACAGTTGCAGACAATGCAAATACCGCCCTGAACCGCGTGGATGTAATGATACGGGAAAACAAAAATTACATATACCTTTTTGCCGCACGCGTGACAGAGCCTGATCAAATAGCAGGGGCCTATTACCCCGGGGTAGAGCCTGATTCCATTGTAGTGAATTTTAATATAAGCGATATTGATTACAATGGCATGATAAAAGTTATAGATGAAGACCGTCTTATTCCTTCTGTCAATGGTCAGTTTGAAGATGTTTTTCTTAAGGATGATGTTCATATATACCAGGTTACTATACCTTTAGGTTATACAGGGATTGAAACCGATAATAAGCTAATGGTTTATCCAAATCCCTTCACCACTGAAGTTACAATAAGTTACTATTTAGGTTCCAGGTCGGACCTTCATATTGACATCTTCGATATATATGGCAGATTGGTTGAAAAGGTATACCGGTGTGATGTTCCCGCCGGACAAGGTTCAATCAGGATAAACACAGGAGGATATCCTGCCGGAATCTATATATGCAGGATTGAGACTGACGGTATTATATATGTACGAAAGCTGATGAAGGATATAATTCAATAATACCCAAGGTAAAGATTTTCTTAAAGTGATGAAAAATATATTAACCCACATTGCAGGGTAAGGCCCTAGAAATGAAGAAGTATCTGTTAATAACCCCTAACAAATGACTTTAATGAAAATTGTTGGAAATAATCTTAACCCGCTTAATTCGTGGATTTTAGTTGAATTCTAATGTTTATGCGGGTTAACCCCGATTTACAAATACTCAATTTTGGGGT
>JAFGPL010000324.1 GCA_016936215.1 Bacteroidales bacterium | reverse complement strand
GCGAAGACGCGAAGACGCAAAGTGTTAATATTTATGGTTAAACGATATTGATTTATTTTCTGTGAACAGTATAACAGGCATTTTTTTTTGTTATTTTTTAATATTCTGGTTTTTCCATTTTCTTAGCGTCTTAGCGCCTTAGCGGTTAAGCCTTTTTCGTATTCTGGTTTTTTCATTTTCTTAGCGCCTTGGCGGTCAAAAATTCTTTTGTTTCTTTCACTATACCCTCCGTATCAATCCCATAATACCTGAAAAGTTCCTTAGAATTGCCATGTTCGGCATTTTCATCCGGAAAACCAAGTATTTTAATCGGAACCGGACAATTTTGAGATACAAATTCTGCCACTGCCGAACCTAATCCCCCAAAAACATGGTGTTCTTCAACCGTGATGATTTTCCCGGTTTCCAGGGCAGCTTTTTCAATGATCTCCTTATCAAGAGGTTTAATTGTGTGCATGTCAATCACCCTTGTTTTTATTCCTACCTGCTCAAGTTCTTTTCCTGCCTGCAGGCAATGGTATACTGTTTCTCCGGTACCAATGATGGTGAGGTCGTTTCCATCTTTCAGCATATTTGCTTTGCCAATGGTAAATTCGGGATGATGGTCTGTATAAACATCCGGTACAGCGCCTCTTCCCATCCTGACAAAAACCGGGCCTGCATGCCGGGTAAGCATTTCAGTCATTTTTCGTGTCTGGTAATTATCGCAGGGCAGTAACACGGTCATATCGGGTAAAACCCGCATAACAGCTATATCATTGAGACTATGGTGTGTAGAGCCAAGCGCGCCGTAGCTTACCCCGCCGCTCACGCCAATGATCTTTACATTTGTTTTGCTATAGGCCACATCTACTTTCACCTGTTCGTAGCTTCGGGCAGAATAGAAACAGGCTGGGCCGCAGACAAAAGGTTTCTTACCACTAAGGGCCAATCCAGCGGATACGCCAATGGCATTCTGCTCTGCTATGCCGACTTCGATGAATTGCTGAGGCAATGTATCGGCAAATTTATTCAGGGTAACTGAACCTCTCGCATCAGAGGTAACGGCAATAATCTGGGGATCATTTTTGGCAAGTTCAAGCAATTTCTCTGTAAAGGCTTGCCTGCATGGTATTTTGTTTGGTTCCATTATACTTTTATATTTCTGTTAAGTTCTTCCACAGCCTGCCCCAGTTCCTGTGCGTTAGGGACTTTATGGTGCCATTCGGCGCGATTTTCTATGAACGAAACACCTTTGCCCTTGGTTGTTTTGGCAATAATAAGATGTGGTTTACCGGTTTCTTTCGGAAGAGAATCAAATAATAAAGTTAAAGTATTCAGGTTGTTTCCATCAGTTTCTTCTACATGCCAGTTGTATGCTTCCCATCTGGCACGAAGGCTTTCAAGTGACATAACTTTTTCGGTAGGACCGCTTATCTGCAGAAAATTCCTGTCAATGATAGCTACAAGGTTGTCGAGCTTGTAATGTCCGGCGCTGTTTGCCGCCTCCATGATCGAACCTTCACCCTGTTCGCCGTCGCCCATTAAGACAAATATTCTTGATTTCCTGTTATCCATTTTTGCAGCCAGCGCCATACCAACGCCAACAGAAAGTCCGTGCCCTAGTGCACCCGAATTTATTTCAACACCCGGTACTTTCCGGGTAGGGTGGCCTGCCAGTATAGACTGAAATTTACCATATGTACCTAAAATTTCCTTCGGAAAAAAACCGGCCTCGGCCAGTGTACAATAATAACCTTCCACGCTGTGCCCTTTGCTAAGTATAAACCTGTCGCGTTCCGGCCAGTCAGGGTTTTCCGGTTTGTAATTCATGGTGTGAAAATACAGTGCAACCAGGATATCAACCGAAGACAGGGTCCCACCAGTATGCCCGCCGCCGGCTTCATGGATCATCTTAAGCAATCTTTTTCTTATTTCAATGGCTTTGTTTTCCAGGTTAACAATCTTTTGGTACATCAGGATTTTATTTAGTGAAAGTATTTCCGGTGAACCGCCGGCATATGTTTCGGCAAATATAAGAATTTGAATGTTATTTCAAATCGCTTTTAAGATTTCGCATAAAAGATAAAAAGGTCTTTTTATTATTTTGTTATTTTTTGTAATTTTACCTATCCATCATTTTTAAAATGTTCAATAAAGAAACGGAATATGCACTGCGTGGACTGGTTTACATCCAGATGCAGAACTTTAAAGGCCATAGGCCCGGGACCGATGAAATTGCCCGTGAAATTGAAGCACCCAGGTTTTTCACTGCCAAAATACTGCAACGGTTGGTGCGTAATGGCTTTATTTCATCCCTGAAAGGTAAGGGCGGCGGTTTTTTCTTTATGCCCGGTCAATCTGAATTTATGCTTAAAGAACTTATAAAATCTATTGAAGGGGACGAAATATTTACAGGTTGCGGTTTCGGACTGAAACATTGTAACCTTGAAATCCCATGTCCCCTGCATGAGCGATATGCTCCGATAAGAGATGCGATAGAGAGTCTTTTGTCAACAGAAACCATTCAGTCAATGGCAAAAAAATATGATCGTGGGTATCAGTTGCTGCCCATAGAAACCACTTTATAAAATAGTATGAAAACAATTGGAATTATTGGAGGATTAGGGCCTGAGGCAACAGGCGATTATTACCGCGAGATCATAAGCAGGATGAATGAACTGAACAGGGGAGGGGAATTAAACTACCCTGAGGTGATTATTTACAGTGTAAATATGTCCAAGTTTCTCGGGATGCTTCAAAAGAAAGACTATAAAGTGGCAGCAGGTTATATTGCCTCCTGTATCGAAAAACTCGCCTCTGCAGGTGCAGATTATGCAGCCATTAGCGCCAATACCCCGCACATGCTTTTTAATGAGATCAAAAATCAGGTTTCTATTCCATTGATCAGCATTGTTGAAGCATGTAAAACCAAAACAGTGAACATGGGGCTCAAACGCTGCGGTTTGTTTGGGACAAGGTTTACGATGGAGGCAGATTTCTACCCTGCTTTATTTGCGCAGCATGGTATTGAGGTTTTGATTCCCGATAATAACGATGTGTTAAGAATAAACGAACTGTTGTTTTCAGAACTTGAATTGGGTATCTTTAAAGAAGAAACAAGATCAGAATTGCTCGGCATTGTACAAAAAATGATTACCCATCAAGGTATTGATTCTTTGATCCTTGGTTGCACAGAATTTCCTCTGATGTTTACCGAAGGGCAATATCTTGGTATTCCTTTCCTGAACACCACACGGATTCATGTAGAAGAAATTATTCGTGAATGTCTGACCAACTGAACACTGTTTTTAAAAATTGGTTATAACAATAAAAAGATTTCGTGATGATGACAAATGAAGAATTGATTCTAAAGATAAATAAGGTAAGAAAAGAGAAAAATGCTGTAATCCTTGCACACTATTACCAGGAACCTGAAATACAGGATATTGCTGATTTCGTAGGTGATAGCCTCGATCTTTCCAGAAAATCTGCCGACACCAATGCCGATATGATCGTATTTGCAGGGGTGCATTTTATGGCTGAAACAGCAAAAATTTTGTCCCCGCAAAAAAAAGTACTGATTCCCGATCCGGGGGCAGGATGTTCACTTGCAGATTCATGTCCCGCAGATGAGTTTAAGAAATTCCGCGACCGTTATCCTGACCATATTGTTGTTTCTTATGTGAATACCACCGCCGAAATCAAGGCGCTTACAGATATCACCTGCACCTCTACCAACGCAGTGCATATAATAAAAAGCATACATGTAGACCAACCCATTATTTTTGCCCCCGACAGAAACCTTGGTAATTACCTTAACAGCATTACAGGCCGCGATATGGTGCTATGGGACGGTGCCTGTCATGTGCATGAAGAGTTTTCGCTTGAGAAAATCATGGCTTTGCGTGAACAACATCCAGATGCAAAACTAATCTCGCATCCCGAATGCCAGCGCCCCTTGCTTATCGCATCAGATTTTGTGGGCTCCACTTCAGCGTTGCTTAAATTTACGCAACAAGATCCGGCAAAAAAATTTATCGTGGCAACAGAATCGGGTATCCTTCACCAGATGCGCAAATACAATCCGCTAAAGGAGTTTATACCAGCGCCGCCCATAGATTCAACATGCGGCTGCAATAACTGTAAGTATATGAGGTTGCATAACCTTCCAAAACTGTATGCAAGCCTGAGGGATGAAAAATTTGAAATCACCCTCGATGAGGAAATTATTAAAAAAGCGGTAAAACCAATTAAAAGGATGCTGGAATTATCTAATTAAGTTGATTTCCGAAAGTACTATTCACTGAAAAATGAACTACAACAATCAAACTGTAAGACGACAAGACCGCCTTTTGAGTGAAAAGGAAGCATTACATCTATTAAAATCAGGTGAATACGGAATACTGTCCATGCAAACTGAAGAACAGGGGGCTTACGGTGTACCTGTTAATTTCGTATGGGACCATCACCATTCGGTATATATCCATTGTGCCCCCGAAGGAAGAAAGCTCAGATGTATTGAAAAATTCAACAAGGTTTCTTTTTGCATCGTTGGCAATACCAAAATAA
This sequence comes from Bacteroidales bacterium, assembly GCA_016936215.1. Classification (GTDB taxonomy): domain Bacteria; phylum Bacteroidota; class Bacteroidia; order Bacteroidales; family UBA10428; genus JAFGPL01. The sequence continues at coordinate 382 of JAFGPL010000324.1, read as the reverse complement.
TACCAGACCAGTTTACTACCAGGTATGAAAGCTTAGTGCTTTTTTGTGAAGCTTCAACCGGTCTTAAAGATGATGAAAAAAGAAATGCACTTGAATTATTGCTGAAAAAATATTCACCTGATGACATGGTTGAGGGTATGAACTATGTTGAACAATCTTTGCACAGAACTGAAATCATTAAGTTGGATATTATTGAATGGAGCGGAAAATCTAAAAAAATTGATTTATAGCGTGGTTTTTATTCAGAAAATATTGATTTAACAAGTAGTTGATAACCATTTTATTTGAATAAAATAACTAGGGTATTTACTTCTCGCCACTAAGTTGTATCTTTGTGTTCATGGAGTATCCGAGAGACCAAATGGAATTTGAGAAGATTTTT
>JAFGPL010000323.1 GCA_016936215.1 Bacteroidales bacterium | reverse complement strand
CTTGCGGGCTTTTCTGAACCATCCGGTTCGGGTTCTAAGTGGTCCCACTTGGGCTCGAACCAAGGACCCCCTGATTATGAGTCAGGTGCTCTGACCAGCTGAGCTATGGGACCCGAAAAACAGCCTGTTTTTTCAGGAGTGCAATATTAGTTAAATGAACCGAAAAATACAAAAAATCAGGAATAAAAATCATCAGAACCTGGACTTGTCTATCATTAATTTTTTTTTCAGCAAATAATTTGTAATTTGTGTCTTTATTAACCTAAAAAACACAATCATATGGAAAACAGAATTGGTTTTGGCCCCAGGCTCGGCGCTTATCTTCTTGATATTGTGCTTATCGCAGTTATTAATTTTATTCTTGTTTCAGTACTTGGCGTTGGTGCATTAAAAGATGCGGCAGCAGGACTTGAAGGCACAGATTACAGTGCTGCGGCAACAAGCATGATGGGCAAGCTAATGGCATCGCTTGCAGTTACTTATGCAGTAGTAGCTGTTTGGTTTTTATTGGAGGCTTTTACCGGCTATACAGTTGGAAAACTTATCTTGGGTATACAGGCAGGAAATGACAACGGAACCAAAGCAGATGTCGGCAAACTCATCCTCAGGTATGTACTGAAAAATATTGCTTCATTGCTGGGCCTGCTTGCTGTCTTAACGGGCATAAGTTTTCTCAGTACCCTTGGGGGCATATTAGGCCTTGTAATATTTATCGGGTGTTTTATTGTACTGGGTGAGAAAAAACAGGCCATTCACGATATGCTTGCCAAAACAGCTGTTTATAAAAAATCAGCTTTAAAATAAACCCTGCCAGAAGATTATTTTAACTAAAAACGTGAATGTCAGATCATTTTAATTTCCAGACATTCACGTTTTTTTATTATCACACTGGTGATTATTAAATAACTATTCAGGAAGTTCTACCGGTTCGGCTTCTTCTTCAACAGGTGTCTCTGCTGCTGTGTTTTCCACGCTTGCGATCAGACGGTCCCTTAATATTGAAACAATTTTGCTTCCGGGGAACTGAGCATTGTTTATAAAATCGTTGAGTTTATCATCAAGAATATTTCCTTTGGCATCAAATATCTCTTTGCGGGCAAGAATGGCCATGGCAAAATCTTCTTTATTCACCGAAAGGCTCTCTTTCAGCACCCATCCTGAATTTAACAGATTTCTGCCTGTAACATTGCACCAACCGTCTTTCTCCTCGGTAATGGCAACAATGTCAATTACATCGTAAGCCTTTCGGGATGATTTGGTTAGGATATCAGGCCTTTCGTACACGGGTGTGGCAGCGATCACAGCAGCGGGTGTTGCATTAATCACAATATATTTGCTAAGTGCCCAGCCGGTTGTACCGTCAGATAGTTCAACCTTGCAATATTCTTTTTTGCTTGCTGAATCGGTAACCGTTTCACCAAGATAGTTTATGGCTTCGCCCAGTTTGATGCTGGTAAGATGGCTTTTAGGGTCTTTATAATCTTCAAGCACCTGCAATCCATATACGCTGTAATCGTACATGCTTAATGAGGGAATTTTTTCAATTACCGTGGTTTCTTCTTTCGCACTGTCTTTATCTGCCCCCTTCTTATTGGCACAAGAAATAAAAAATAAAACAGAGATAAGGATTAAAAAGCTTGTCTGGCACTTTGATCTGTTCATTGTGTATATGTTTTAGTTAATAATTGGCATGATCATGTTTTTGCAATTTAATAATAAATTTTTCAACTGAAGAAAATATAACCGATAAAAATACCGGCAATTACTCCCGCAAAGTCGGCAATAAGCCCGCAGGCAACAGTATATCTTGTTCTGCTTATATTTACCGCGCCGAAATAAACAGCCAGTGTATAAAAAGTTGTTTCTGTAGAGCCCTGGAAAATACAGGCTAACTTCCCGGCAAATGAACCTGCACCATAATTATGCATGATTTCGATGGTCATACCACGTGCAGCACTCCCGCTTAAAGGTTTCATCAGGGCTGTGGGCAACGCTTTCACAAATTCGGTATCGAAACCAAATAAACCAAAGAATTTTGATATCCCGGTAAGGATATAATCAAATGCCCCGGAGGCGCGGAACACTCCAATGGCAACCAGCATAGCCACCAGGTAAGGAATTATCTTAACAGCCACACTAAAACCTTCTTTTGCGCCTGTAAGAAATTCATCATATAGGTTAATCCTTTTTCTTATGCCAAGTACGAAAAAGAAGATTACGATCAGGAAAAGGATGAAATTGCCCATAAAGGCTACCAATAAATCGCTCTGCGCACTTTCCATAGAATTTACGGCGACCAGAATCATGGTTACCAGCAGGCTTAACCCTCCAAGATAGATCAATACAATGTAATGAAAAAGATTTATGCGTTGAACAACCGATACCGCAACCAATCCGACCAAAGTAGAAAAAAAGGTTGTAAGCAGCAATGGTAAAAATATGTCGGACGGATTGGGGGCACCTGCAGCCAAACGGTAACCCATGATGCTTATGGGAATAATGGTGAGCCCTGAAGTATTAAGCACAATAAACATGATTTGCGCATTCGAGGCAGTATCCTTTTTCGGATTTATGGTCTGCAGTTCTTCCATAGCCTTTAGCCCTAAAGGTGTAGCAGCATTATCAAGGCCCAGCATATTGGCGGTGATGTTCATAAGCATGGCCCCGATGGCCGGATGGTCTTTGGGTACTTCAGGAAATATTTTCCTGAAAAACGGAGAAACAGCCCTTGCAAGAAGCTGCACAGCACCACCCTTTTCACCAATCCTCATAAAACCAAGCCACAAAGTCATTACACCGGCAAGGATCAAAATGATGCTGATACTGGTTTCTGCCATTTCGAATGTACTTCTCACCATTGCTGAAAAAACATTTAAATCTGTTTTATCGAATACAATACCCAGGTGAAGTGCAAAAAAATCACGGAAATAGTAGCCAATAACCCTGAAAAGTGCTACAAGGAAGCCAGTCAGAAAGAAACCTATCCAGATATAATTCAATATCATTATATTGAAAATTTCTCAAAAATAGGATAAATCTTAAAAAAAGTTCCCCGAAAGAATGAATTGTTATTAACCGTTCTGCTGCAGCAATGTCAGGACAGATTGATTCTAATGTTTATCTTGTTCATCAATATATGAAAACACTATTGTCCGATTAAATTTCTAATAGTTTATATTTAGTGCCTACGGCACTATGAAATAATTATATAATTGCCTGTTCTACAAATATTTCGTACCTATGGTACTTATTTGAGGCTGTGTAAAAAGTCACTTCTCTTGTCATTCTGAATCCCGATGCATCGGGATGAAGAACCTCTTTCACGACCG
>JAFGPL010000322.1 GCA_016936215.1 Bacteroidales bacterium | reverse complement strand
TTCTGTCGGTTTAGTGTCCTGATTTCCTTATACCTGCCCCTTCTTAGCCCCTAATCTACCCCCAGGACTTTTTTGTTTTTCTGTACTAATTTTATAATAATAAATTCTATTTTTTTAAATCTATTGTGTTTCAAACTAAAATATTTTTGCTTTATTTCATTTTTTTGTTTTTGATTAAATGCTATTTTCAATTGACAAACAATATAATTTTTTTGATGAGTATACGAAATTCTTTGACTAAAGTTACATGGTTGAGAAAGATGATTACAGCCTTCTGTGCTGTTAATAAGCCTCTTAGTATGAAATCAGAAAGATTCCTTCAGAAAAATTTTATGGCAAAAACACTTTCAGAGAAAACATAGATTGAAATCCCAAAAGGACAATTATATATAATCCAGGAGAAAAAGAAGCAACATCAAGATATAAACAATCCTCTATAATTTTGCCAAATCTTATTAGCCTGCCATTCATTGTATACAATGAAAAGTATTCCAGATCAGTAATTTGATAATTTCCAAACAAGGTAATCCTATCATTAGTTTTGACAAGAAAAAACTCTGGATCATTGAAATCCATAATGTTAGTAACACTTACCTGGCCTGAAATATTAATAACAAAAGTTTCAAAAATCCCGGAACCATCATTAGCTGTAGCTTTGGCAATAACAATCCCATCAGAAATTGCAGTAACCAATCCTGTTTGGTTTATCCATGCCTGTCCTGTTTGGTTTTGCAGCGACCATGTTACTGAATTATTGGTGGCATCTTCAGGCAATACAATTGCATTTAACTGCAATGTGCCTTTATCGGCCTCAATTGAATTTATACCATCTTTTTCTTCAATATTAATATCTGATACAGGAATGTTTGCACCACCTCCATCCCAACCGGCAATTCTGGCCAACAGCCACCATTGGGCTTTTGCCAATCTGATAGCTCCTGCATTGCCGATATGGCCAACACTCTCATCATCTAAATTGACTGCTGAGATTAACGGAAATGTATGACCATTCCATGTTTGTGTGGTTTGAGTTTCATTGTCATCATAACAAAGAATGTCTGCATAATCAAAAAGAATTCTTGAAGGATCGGCTTTTACATAGTTTCTGATTGCCTCATGCTTTAAATGGCCCTGATAACCTGCTTCTCCAGAGAACTCACCAAAATCAACATCTACAGGTCCTGTGGTAAAAATAATTTTAGTTTCAGGACAATGAGCCTTACAATGTGAAATATATTCTTCCATGGCGCCAAAATAAGTTCCCAGGGAAACAGAGTTTCCAGTAACAGAAAAATCTGCTGCCTCAATTCCCCAGCATTCATTTCCGTCAGGTCCTCCATCCGACCTTCCATACCAGCGAACACCATATTCCGGATCAATGGATGAACTGATATGATCGCTTGAAGTCAGGTCATTGCACCAGGCAAATCCAATGGCATGAAAAGGTCTCCCTTCTGCATGGTAAGTTGACATAGTGTTTTTGAAATATGAACTAATCCAGGGTCGTGAATCTGTCGGATAGGCATACCAGGTAAACCATTCAAGTTCTCCGATCCATCCGTGATCTTCTACCCTAACATATTTGTCAGTATAACCTTCACCTGTTGATATATTACACGAATATTTTGCATTTATATCAGCCAGAAGCACCATTCCCTGGCGATAGGCTTCTGAATGAGACTCGCCCGGGAAAGCGATAAGCATCTTTTTAACCTCTGCAATATATTCATCCGGTATTTGATTAAACCTATTTATTACAGTATGATCGGCAATAATCTGCCCTGTAACAATGCAGGTAATCTGCAAAAAGCCCAGATACCAAAATAAATTTTTCATGCATTAATATTTAGTAAGTTTAATATTTAAATTGGTTGTAATGTGCCAGGTTCAATCTTTTGAACTTGCTTCACCTTTGCTTGAAAATATCCAAAGACATAAAAATCATACTCAGGTTAATTAAAAAACCTCTTGTAGAATTTGTTATCATAAACATTGTACCCATTTGTACTTAAAAACCGATAGTCATATAGATTGGACAAGGTAGTGTATATGATCTAATAATCTTAAAACAATAATTTATTAACTTTGTTTTTAGAATATCTGGTATCTAAATTATTTATTATTAATATAATATTCGCCATGAAGACTGCATCTTTATATTTATCTTTATTTTTAGCAATTATTGCATTAAGTTCGTGTAAACCAAAAGATAAAAATCCCGAAATGAATATCATCTTTCTTCACCACAGTACGGGACGTATAATATGGAATGGCGAACCTTCTTCAAAAATTGCCGGCAAGATAAGAAACAGAAGTAACAGACTGGCAAATATTTTGGGCATAAAGGCCGAACTGCCCAAGCTTATGGAAAAATATAACAAGAAAAACAGAAAAAACTATCAGATAAATGAAATGATATTCCCAAAGAATGCTCCATACGGTTGGAAAAATTACCCCTACGATTATTACAATATATGGGTTAGAAATGCCGGAAATAAACCTTACATGGAAGAACCAACACTGGAATTACTTACCAAAGATTATGGAGTTATTATTTTTAAACACTGTTTCCCGGTTAGCAGTATTCGACCCGATAAAGATACAGCAGATATAAATTCAGAATTCAAATCATTATCAAATTATAAGCTGCAATATCTGGCACTGAGAGACAAGTTACATGATTATCCTGGCACAAAATTCATTCTTTTTACGGGTGCTGCACTGGTAGAATCAAGTACAACCGAGGATGAAGCCCAACGTGCAAATGATTTTTTCCATTGGGTTAAGAATGAGTGGGATACCCCAAATGACAATATATATTTATGGGATCTTTATGCACTTCAGACTGAAGATGGACTCTATTTTAAAGATGAATATGCTGCATCTCCGAATGATTCTCATCCAAATGCACAATTTGCGGGAAGAATGGTTAAATTGCTTTTTAACAGAATAATAGATGTGATTGAAAATAACGGGTCCAAAACCCGGCTCAATGGTGAACCGATTTGATATTTTAATAAATTTTAGATACAGCTGAGAATCTTGTTGGTTTATATGTTATTATGTTTAAATTAAACCAGTTATGGTCAACTTGCTGTAGTTCTATTTTTTTGTTTGACTTCGATATCTCAGATTATTTATCTGTCTTTTTTTCAGAATTAATAAGTCCTTTTAGGAACCTAATTACTTCATCAGTAAAAATAATTGCCCCATTTTTCATTAAATGATCTTCATCTGAAAAATAATCTTTATTTCTATATATTGGATTATCAGCATTATAAACATAATACATTACTTTATCACTACTTAATTCTTTTATTCTTTTTTCAAAGGAAATGCTGTGAGATTTATAATTTGGTGGAAATATAACAATCAGTTTTATATTATTGGAATTACAGATATTCAAAATTTCACGGTAAGCGTCAACTTTTTCAATCATTTCATCTTCTTTGGAATATTCTGAACGTTCTGACAAAAACTCCCATTTTCTGCCTTGGTATTGCCACGAAATCGGCATAGATCCACATTCAAGAATGGTGTCATTCGGTGAAAATCTTTTTTGTCGTAAATCAAAATTCGCTTTATTCAACCAATGTAATACAAACAGCTTTGACATATATTTGTCTTTTACTCCGAGCTTAACCAATTCGTGTCTGATATGTGAATATTTAACCAATGGATATAACCGGTCCAGCCGATAAATAATCCCTTCATTCTCTCTTGACCTGAATTCTGAGTCGTCATCAACAACAAGCAATAGAAACCTGGGTGGCTTATTGAATTTTACCAAAGTTGTGAGGATAAATTCGTGAAATTCGACATTAGAACCAGGATAGCAAAGATTATAAGCAGTTAATCCTGTACTGTCCTCGATTTGCCCGGCAATAATATCACGGCTGCCCCTTGAAGAACCCGAAATAATAATATCTTTATTTATCTCTCCCCTAACAAGATGCTCAAGTTTTTTATCAACTTCTGTCTCTGCCGAGCGATTTGCAACAACAATAAATAGCTTATCCAAAATAAAAAACAGAATAGCAAAAAACAGTAATCTTAGCGCAAACTTCATCATTAAAATTGAAAATATATAAATTGCTGAACCTCATTGCTAAAGACAAAAATAATAGACAGGATTACAAAATACAATGCCCATCTGAACATCCTCAGCGTTTGTTTCTGGCTTAACCAAAAAAGTTCAAGTTTATCATAAATTTTTCTAAAATCATTGTATATTATCTCGAAAACCAGGAAAATAAAGACAAAAAGCATAACCAATAAAAGAATCTCTAAACGTATGCCTTTAATTATCAGATTACTTAATTCAAATAGCTTAGAAAAGAAGATAGAGACTGATTTTAGATCCGAAGCGAAAAAGAAAACCAGAGATGCGGCATAAAACAAGTAGGTGAGTATTCTACCGATTAAACTGCTTAAATAACCTGGCATTTTCGAAAACAGCATCAACCTCCATTTTTTTGTAAAATACTCATAAATAATTGCAAGGGCCTGTAACAATCCTAATAGCATGAAATTCCAGCCTGCACCATGCCAAATACCAAAAAGCAGCCATGTAACAATAATTGCAAATATGGAGGCGGAAATTCCCCATTTGCGATATCTGAAACTTGTTTGCCTGAAAATATAGTCATTAAACCATGAAGAAAGTGACATATGAAACCTCTTCCAGAAGCTTGTTACGTTTTCTGAAAGGAAAGGCCTGTTAAAGTTTGACAGAAGGTCAAAACCAAAAGTTTTTGCAAGGCCTATGGCTATATCGGTATATCCGGAAAAATCGAAATAAAGGTAAACTGGTTGGATAATTAACAAGAGCCACAAAGTCGAACCATTAACAGAAGATAAGTCTCCATAAACACCATTTACAAATGGTGCCAATTGATTGGCAATAGCAACTTTTTTAAAAAGACCTAATATTAATATCCTTAAACCTTCAATTATTTTTCGTTCATCAAAATTATGCTTAACGGCAAGCTGAGGAAGAAAATGATTTGATCTCTCAATGGGCCCGGATAAAAACTTGGGGAAAAATATAATATAAAGAAGAAAACGGAAGAAATTTTTCTCTGGTTTTTCCCATTTCATTTTAATATTAATGAGGTAACCAATTCCCTGGAGAGTAAAAAAAGAAATTCCAACAGGTATGATAATTTCTGTAATCCTGGACATATTCAATTCAACATTAAAAATATCAAAAAGAGGCTCCAGGGCAAATGAATAGTAACGCAACATTACCAATTGGGAAAGGTTAAAAACAATACCGGCCCAGAAAACAGTCTTTTTATACCCGGTAATTGTTATTGCATATCCCAAATAAAAGTTAATGAATGAAAAGATGATGGTGTAAATAAGCAGAATATAGCTATAACTTGCTATAAATAAACAGCTTAAAATGACAAGAAAAATAATCCGAAACCTGTAATTCAACAAATAATAAACAAATATTGCAGCTATAATCGCAATAATGAACTTTAATGAAGTAATCTCCATATGACTTTCAATTCAATATATTGAACGATTGTACGGAATTCTGAGAACATTTCAAAAAAATAATGACCTATGGAATAAATTAATTGATTAACATACAGGGTGAATGCATTTAAGAATTGCATTTATTATTATTTGTTTTTCGCGTTTACTTAAACCAGAACCTGAAGGAAGACATAAACCATTATTGAATAATTTCTCGGATACACCATTTAAATATGCCGGGCAACCGGAAAAAACCGGCTGTAAATGCATTGGTTTCCATAAGGGCCGGGTTTCGATATTTTCCATCTCCAGTTTTTCCTGCAATATTTCACGGGTAATTCCTGTCTCATCGGGATTAATAAGAATTGTAGTCAGCCATCGGTTTGAATAAAAATCTTTACCTGGTTCTTCAAGAAATGTAAGCCCTCTTATATGTTGAAGATGTTTTTTGTAAAAAAGGAAATTATCTCTTCTGGCTTTAACCTTTTCCTCGATAAACTCTAATTGACCCCTGCCAATACCTGCCAGGACATTACTCATACGATAATTGAAGCCTATATTGCTGTGCTGGTAGTGAGCAGCTTTGTCGCGTGCCTGTGTAGCCAAAAACCGGGTGCGTTCAATCAGTTTTTTTTCGTTCGAAATAAGTGCTCCCCCACCTGAGGTGGTAATTATTTTATTCCCGTTAAACGACAACACTGCCATTTTGCCGAAGGAACCGACAGGTTTTTCTTTAAATCTGCTTCCCAGGGCTTCAGCTGCATCTTCAATTACTGGAATATCATACTTTAAGGCTATGGCATTGATTTCATTGATTTTTGCCGGCATTCCATAAAGGTGAACAGGGATGATCGCCTTCGGCTTTTTGCCTTTCATAATCCGGTTTTTAATAGCTTCTTCAAGCAATACAGGATCCATGTTCCAGGTTTCTTTTTCACTATCAACAAGTATAGGTATAGCACCCTGATATACAATTGGATTGATTGTTGCAGAAAAGGTGAAAGATGAAGCTATTACTTCATCACCATGGCTTACCCCAAGTAAGATAAGCGCTATATGTATAGCCGCAGTGCCTGAACTGAGAGCTGCTGCATAATTTGAATGACAGTAATTTGCAAGTGATTCTTCAAAGGCATCAACATTCGGCCCGAGAGGAGCTATCCAGTTTTGTTCAAAAGCTTCTTTAATATACTTCATTTCACTCCCGGACATATGGGGAGGAGAAAGAAAAATTCTTTTATTAATATGTGACATAATAATTCTTAAGTTATGATCAATACAGTGTTAGTATTTTTATTATTTCTAATCTCAGTTTAATTATCAACTATTCATAGATATTTACCTCCGATTTTCAAAAATATAAAAATTAAAAAGTTTTAAATATTCTGTTAATACAGCCTGAATATTTTCTTTATTTCTCCACCATTTACCTGCAGAAAAATGAGTATATGAACTTGGATTTGAAAACACGACAACCTGATTCTCATGGAAGTCAAAAACTCTTTTAAAGATAATCGCCGCCCTTCTGGAATGAAAACTTGACGTTACAATAATCAAGGTATCAATTTCTGTTCTAACAGAGAGATACTCCATGAGTGCAATAGCCTCATCGAGGGTACTTTTGGCTTCCCCGGGTATAATGATAATACTGTCTGAAGGTATGCCAAGATTAGTCAATATTGACTTTGCCTGTTGGCTGTTGCTGATAAAATCAACACCTCTTTGTTTAAGTATTGCACTACCATTCATGTTCTCTTCAACAACAAAAACTTTATCCGCAAGCTTTTTATTGTAAAGATCTGATGTTTCAAGAACCCTGTCTGCCAATGAACCCATTAAGAGTAAAATAGCATCAGATTTTGCCGGGATATCAGATTTTATTAACCAGTAACCCGCTCTGCGACATGCAGTAATAGTAACTGAAATTAGAAATAATACTATCAGAATGATAACCAATCTTCTCTTAGCCAAATCGCCAGGGTTTTAAAATGAAGCATTCAATCTTTTTGAACCAGGGTTTGTGTTTTTAAATATCAATACAATTACAGGAATAAATTTTTCAGAAAATAGTATTAAGGATTATTTTCAGGTCTCCAAAAAAACTTCTGTTATGATAATATTCGAGGTTAATCCTAACCTTATCAGGCCAAAGAATCTCGTTATTGTATTTTACGGGATCATCAACAGCAGCCAGTATTTCTTCTTCATTGACATACTTTAAGGATGCCGGGCCGGTGATTCCGGGTCGCAATTCGAGAATCAACCTGTCTTTACCACCCAGTTGACCGGCATATTCAGGCATATCAGGCCTCGGACCTACAAAACTCATATCTCCTCTCAGAACATTCCAAAGTTCGGGCAATTCGTCCAGTTTATATTTACGTAAAACAGCCCCGAGAGATGTGATCCGGTTTTCACCTTTTACAGAAATTGAACTTCCCCCGTGATTTACAATCATGGTACGAAATTTATAAATCTTAAAAGGTTTCCCATACCTTCCGGCACGCAATTGTTTAAAGATAACCGGACCAGGCATTCGGATTTTAATAAGTACAGCGATAATAATAAACAACGGACTTAGCATAAGTAAACCAAATACAGAAGCTATAATATCAAAAAACCGTTTCAGCATTAAAATTCAATGATATTCAATCAATTAATGTGCAACAATAAAATTACCGGTTTCAGTCTTTCCATCAATATTGATATTAATAAAATATATACCGCTTAGAAATTGTTCGGTGTTTAATGTAAAATCATAATTCAGGCCGTTAAAACCAACTTCATTTTTAAGATATATTGTCTGACCAGCCATATTTGTTATTTTAACTGTACCAGCCTTGAACAGATTATCAGATGAAAGGTAAACATTGAGTATCCCGTCGCATGGATTTGGATGCGTCGTAAATGAAAACCCGGTTTTTTGAATAAATTCTGAAAAACCTGTAATACTGCCAGGATTTAAACCATTAATATTTACAGGTTCTTCAGAGATATCATATGAACTGTAATTGATACCACTACTTATGATAGTCCCGGATTCTCCAACGGCATATAAAATTTTGTTGTAAATTACAGTGCCTTTAAGGTTACGCATTGTCCCTGAATAATCAACCTGCCACTTATCGCCAGAAAAACTTAGAACAGATCCGCCATATCCTACCGCAATCCCGGTATTTTCATCTGAAAAATATACATCAGAAAGTGATGAAAACTGCTCCTCCAATGTTATCTTATTCCAGATAACCCCATCATAAAATAGAATTGTGCTGGGGTTTCCAACCGCCCATGCTTTGGTTGGATTTAGAAAATGTATACCGTTAATTGTAGCATAAAAACTTGCATCAAGCTTATGTTCGGGCTTATCACCCATGGCATTATTAATACGAATCATTGGAAAATTTAAACATTCAAATCCGCCTCCAAGCCAGATATTGTTATAGTGATAAGCAGAAGTGTTGAAATTTCCCCGGTATTGGTTTTCTACTAAACTCCATTTACCGTTTTTGTAAACAAGTATTGTCCCTGATTTTCCCGCTGCCACACCATTGTACTCATCCTGAAACTTAACCGTGTATAAATCTGCATTTGTAGGTGACTCAAATTTCTTCCATGTATACCCATTAAAATGCAAAATGGTCCCATTTGCACCAACTGCCCAACCAGCAAGGTCTGATGGAAAATCAATACTATATAAATTTTCAGTTATGCCCAACGGATACTTGTTCCATTTAGAGTCTTTCTTAAATAAGATAGCACCTGTATCCCCTACAATCCAAAACATGCCATTGTCAGTAACAGTAATTGCATTAAGGTTATTAACAACCGGACATTCTTCTGTTTTCCATTGGGCATGTACAAACATGCTGCCAATAAATGAGAAGGAAATCAAATATACGAAGATAATTTTTTTCATTATTAGGGTTTTATTATTTTACGATTGTAACCATATGAATACCATTGGCCTGGGGCAGTTGCACATACCTGTGTGAAATCTGTCCGTCTGATTCACTAAACAACATACATTTAGTCTCCATATCATTGCTTCCTGAAATGGTTATTTCAACATTTTCAAGAGTTTCAACAACATTGGTGATGGCGATATTATTCTTTGCCCTTATGTATTGAATGGCATAATCAGTTGATGTGTATGCCGGATTAAATTCTGAGACAGAGCTTGTTATTCGTGAAAAAATTTCCCGCCAATTTGTTTCATTAATTGCTTCAAAATATTGTTCGTGTGTAAATAAAGAAGCCAATACCATACTGTTAAATGATCTTCTCAGGTGCCTGATCCCCCTTGCAGATGTTGCGGCTACATCATTATCAGGAAACCATTCATAACCACCATCATCTCTGATTTCTGCAAGGCAATTAAAAAATTCAATACCATTTAGGTTAACTGTTCCACCGTAATAGACAGGCCCAACATATGTAGGATAGCCATCCCTGTTAATCCTGTATGGGCCGCAATTTATCCATGAAGCTCCACCTCCGTAATATGGATTATCCGGTAACATGTGAATAGCAATAAATTCAATTCCGATAGCATCTATTACTGGCAGGGTCGCTGAAGATATCTCGTAATAATGAGGAACACAATACTTGGAAAACGGCAGATTATTTGCGATATAAAAATCCCTTGCATTCTGAATGTTCTGTACCGGATCAAAATCCGGCAGGTTATTATGGTTGAAATAAATAAACTCTTCGGGACTAAATGCATGAGGAAAAGCTGTAGCCTGGTTATTATTAAGCAAGGTTCTAAATGTCGAAATATAATTTACAGGAATAGTATTATTAAATGTGCCGCACCATGGTATTACCCCAAATTCATTACATACCTGTATCCACCTGAAATTATCTGTCACTCCTCCTCCCAGTCCGTCCACGTCATCTACCCTCATGGTCAACATCGGAGGCAATCCCATCATAACAAACGGTTTTCTGGCAGCCCATACAATGCCCCGCCAGATTATATCATCCAAACCGCTTACAGGGCCGAGTATATAATCGTATACCCAATCATAACTTGTCCATCTTACAATTCTTCCGTTTCCAAATGATGCTATCTGTAAAAGACTTGCAGTATTTCCAGAAGAAGTAACTGTTGCAAGATTTATTCCTCCATTCAGATTGCTTCGCTGCGTAACAGAGAGATCATAGCGTAAAGGCACTATATTGCTGTTTGGACTGAATGAGTCGGGTTCATGAAATTCTGTAATAAAATGATTGGTATTGTTTATCAGAACCTGCGTTGAAACAACCGAGTTTGTTGATGTAAGTGTATTAAAATTGCTAGAGTAATCAAACAAATGCGGATCGAAACTATATAATCCGACTCCGTTTGAAATTACATTTTCAAGTTGTGTAATAGGATAATCTGACTCGTAAACCCTGTTGTGACCAAAAATTATTACAGCATAGTTATTTAAATCCGGTAAAGTGTCAGATACAACATCAATCAAATCGTATGGAATTCCAAAGTTTATAAGATAAGGTTTTATATATATGTCATAATCTGAATAATTGACAGCAGTAGTATTTATCAGCACCAATGCTTTGTTGGTATTCATTAAAACACCATTGGTGTCTGAAACATTAATAAATATACTGTCTCCCAAGCTTAAGGCCGCACAAGAGTATGCATCGGTAACTGAAGTTAGTTTGTAAATATAATTTCCTGTGGAAAGCACACCGGTTGCTATACTGGTACCGCTAAAATAATTTATCAGGGTTGTTTGAGGAACGCCATTTCTGGTATAGTTTATGGTATATGGGGCTGTCCCACCTGAAATAACTACATTGAAATAAGTAGAAGTGTTATTCGGTACCGATAGGTTATCATATAACTGTGCCAGGGCAATCTGGGGTGAAACGGTAATTCTAACTGATGATGTAACTGCATTATCAACCGAATCGCTGTAGACAATCCTTCTGAAATATGTATTGGTGAATAATGCCGAAGGTGCATAGTCTTTTTGTATAGCACCGGCAATGTTTGTCCATGTTGAATTATCAACTGAACTTTGCCACTGAAAAGTATACTCTCCTGTACCACCAGAAGGCCCGGTAATCTCATTTATTGAATAGGGAATAGCATTATAACAGATTGTCTGATCCGATCCTATGGTACCGGGCCTTAACAAATTAGTATCGTTGGAAACAGCAAATACAATATCTCTGAAATAACTGCTGTTAAGGTATGCCTGACTTGGAACTTCGCCCAAATTCATGGAATATAATCCTCTTAGATATCTCACATACAGACCTTCAGCAGAAGCTAAGAAATGTTCTGACCTTACATAATTCATATCAGGGCCATTGGTTATACTAATTATATATCTGCTGCCAGCATCAACTTCTATCGGAGAAGGAAAAGTATATTCTCTCCAACCATTCACTCCCGATGCAAAATTCCATATATATGGCCCTGCATAAAGCGAATAAGAAGAACCATTAAATGACCAAACCCTTATAATGTGATCTCCACCCTCATTTATATGAGCAAACACCTTTGCTTTAATAATAAAGCCGTCTGCTAACACCTCAAATTCTGAGCCCAATTCATATTGGCCATCATTTGAAGTTGCTGTGGGAACTTCTGTCCTGTATAGTGAATCTACAGGTAAATAATCAGTTACGTTAATATTTATACTGGTTCCAAGATTCTCAGCAACACAGCCTAGGGAATCGGTAACTGATGTTAATGAATATGTATAGCTTCCATTTGTAAGTATGCCTGTAGAAATCTCTACACCGCTGTAATAATCATCAATTTCAGTTTGCTCCAATTCATTACGGTTATAATTTATTGTAAAAGGAGCAATACCTCCTGCAATATCTACATAAAACGTAGTAGATGAATTATTTATAATGGAACGGCTATCATGCAACTGTACACCTGAAATTTGTGGTGATACAACTATTTTAATATGATTGCCAATTACAGGAATGTAACTTCCACTGCTCACAATCCTTCTGAAATAGGTAGTTGTGAATAATGCAGGTGGCGCATATTCCTCCCGTACTGCAGAGTCAATATTCATCCAAACGATACTGTCGGTAGAGCTTTGCCAGAGATAAGTGTATTCACCTGTTCCACCTGTGGGGGCGGAAAGTTGAACCAACGGAGCAGGAAGACTATTGTAACAGATAGATTGTGCAATACCAACAGTACCCGGATTAAGGTCTCCATTATCAATAACTGTAATGGCAATATTACTTTCAAGATTTAAAGCTTCGCATCCATTGTTGTCGGTAACAGAGGTTAAAGCATATGTATAAACCCCTGTTGTCAAAACACCTGTATTTATTAAGGTCCCACTGGTATAGCCTGAAATCGGGGTCTGATCAATACCATTTACAGTGTAATGAATAAGATATGGGGACACACCACCTGTTATGGCAATATTAAAATTCGCTGCTGAATTACTTATGATTGTTGTACTATCATGTAACTGGGCTGAGGATAATTGAGGTGGGACAGTTATCAAAACCGTATTTGTAAATACAGGTCCATAACTTCCACTCGTGACCTGCAGTCTGTAAAAAGCACTTTGCAATAATGCAGGTGGATTATAGACTGGTTGAAATGCGCCGGGGATATCAGACCAGATCGTGTCATCAGACGAAGTTTGCCATTGATATTCATATTGCCAAACACCACCAAAAGGTGAAGTTAGTTGAGTAAGTGAAGACGGTATGCTATTATAACATATTGTCTGATTGCTTCCAATAGTACCCGGAATTAGGGTATCTGCATCTGATAATGCAAATACTATGTCCCTGTAATAATTACTTGAATATACCGAAGCTGTTGGCACCGAATCTAACAGAGGGGAATAAGTACCCTTGATATACCTTAAGTATTCACCATGTTGGGTATAACTGAAATTTTCTGTTTTAACATAATAATAGTCAGAACTATTAGAAATACTTAATATGTAGGTACGGTTCATTTCTGCTATTACCGGAGAAGGAAATTTAAATTCACGCCACCCTTCCATGCCAGCCTCAAAATTCCAGATGTATGGACCCGCGACCAGTGAATATCCGCTGCCATTATACATCCATAATCTGATTGTATGGTTTCCGCCCTCATTTATATGGCTGAACAGACGGGCTTTTGTAAAATATCCGTTGGAATAGGTTTGAAATTGTGTTCCAAGTTCGTAACCAGCATCATTTGAGGAGGTATCCGGGATTTCGGTTCTGAATAACGAATCTATCCCGGTTACGGCTGTTATATGAATCTGTGAACCTAAATCTAAAGCAGAACAACCGACAGAATCAGTAACTGAAGTTAAAATGTATGTATATCCACCGGTATTTAAAACACCTGTATAGATAGATTCATTGTTGTAATAGTGATTTATCACAGGTTGAGTAATACCATTGCGTGTATAACTTATAGTATATGGTGCTGTACCACCAGTTAGCTCAATCCGTATATTCGTCGAAGTATTATTATCTATTACCAGGTTATCGTGTAACTGTGCCAGTGAGAGTTGTGGTGAAACACTAACCAATACTGCATTGCTGTTTACCGTGTCTAATGCCCCGCTCATTACCGAACGCCTGTACCACGTGCCCGATGTCAAGGCCGGGGGGGTGTAGTCTTTTGCTGTGGCTCCTGCAATTGCCGACCAACTGCTCCCATCTGGTGATGAATACCACTGGTATGCAAACACACCCGTGCCACC
>JAFGPL010000037.1 GCA_016936215.1 Bacteroidales bacterium | reverse complement strand
GCAAGGCTGGAGGATGGTGCGGTACGGCAAAAGTTTGTGAAACGCTAGTTCTTTGAATGATCAATGATTAGACCCACCTGATTGGTTTGGATTATCAATGCAGATATTCAGGTGATCATCAATCACCACTCATCAGTAACAATCTTTATTAATAACTAATCATTTGGATCTCATCATTCAGTGTGGGTTAATGATGGATGGTATACATGAGTTATATGCAAGCAAAAAACAAAGAGTATTAACCAAACTTACACATCATGAAAAAATTTACACTCATTTTAGCAATGTTTATACTATCGAACTTGCTATCGGCACAATGGATTCAACAGAATCCTAATTATCCTGATACAGCTGCTTTAAATGACATATTCTTTATTGACCATTACAATGGTTGGACTGTAGGTGGTGGTGGACATTATCTGCATACAGATAATAGCGGATTAAATTGGAACTGGACTTGGTTGAGTGTGTATATGGATTATGGTGAAAATGTCTTTTTTACCGACGAGAACCATGGTTGGGTTTGTGGAGGCCAACAGATATGTCATACTACTGATGGTGGGCTAGGAATAGAAAGCTGGGTACAGCAGAATATTGATATATCACCGGGACAAGATTTGATCTCAATATTTTTCATTGACTCACTGAATGGTTGGGCTTATGGCACACCCCCATATTTACAAGTTAGTGGTGATCTTTTCAAAACAACTGATGGTGGTAATAACTGGGAATTTCAGATATATGGTATGAACGATCTAACTGATATGTGTTTTCTAAATGAATCGATAGGTTTCTGTGCTGGCAATTATTTTCAATACACTACCGATGGTGGGGATACATGGAATAGTGCGGATATAAATATGATTGCCTCATCATTAGATGTCATTGATGAAAATAATATCTGGATTGCTGGTTATGATGATAATGAAAAAGGGATTATTAAATCATCCGTCGATGGTGGACTTACCTGGAATAAAAAGTTAGGGGATACCATTCAGCTTTTAAATGATATTACATTTATTGATTCAAATAATGGATGGGCGGTTGGAGATAGTGGCACAATCTTACATACTTCTGATGGAGGTAATAACTGGGAATTTCAGGAAAGTGGGACTATTGCAGATCTTAACAGTGTTTACTTTGTGGATGAAAACCATGGTTGGATTTGTGGTGATAGCGCTATAATTCTATATACAGATAATGGGGGAACAGTTGGATTAATTGAGAACCTGAGTAATACATCCAAATTGGAAGTTTTTCCAAACCCATCAAACAGCCGAGTAACTATTATATATAAATTAGAACAAAAAGGTAATATTATTCTATCAATCCTAAATAGCAGCGGACAGGAAATTAAGCAGATTTCATCGGGAGTAAATGATAAAGGCAAAATAGATTTAGATTGCAGTAAGTTTTCATCAGGAATCTATTTTATCAACCTGCAAACTGCAAAAGGAATTCTGACTGAAAAATTAATAATTGAATAAGAATTGCCTGCATATAACACGGGCTCATTAAGCATGGCGGGTGCTGTTGTAAATGTTTGTTAAGCGATAACTCCTGAGTTGATTATGGATGATGGATGAAGTTTTAAATTTTAAGTTTTAAGTTTTGAATTATTCACTGAACCTATAAATTCCCCGTCCCTGAGCCTGTCCTGAGCTTGTCGAAGGATCCCGCGCACCCCGTACCGTTAATAACCCCCGTGTCTCGGGGCAGGCACTGAAACACTGAAACACTGAAACACTGAAACCTTGAAATATCTTAACGATTTTATTTTGATATCATGAAAATGTATTTTACATTTGTACGTCTATATGTAAAATACGTTTATAATGATAGAAAGACCTTATTGGCTCCAAAAAATTGATCAGGCATGGAAAACCCGGCCAATTGTATGGTTGTCGGGTGTTCGCAGGGTGGGTAAAACAAGCATTGCCAAAATGCTGCCCGACGCAACCTATCTCAACTGTGACCTGCCATCGGTGGTCAGGCGACTGGAAGATCCTGAGTCATTTTTTCAAAGTGCCGGAAATGCCGGTACCATCATCTTTGATGAAATTCACAGGCTGGCCGACCCGAGCAACCTTTTAAAAATTGCCGCAGACGAATACCCTCATTTGAAAATACTCGCCACTGGTTCTTCGACACTTGAAGCTACACAAAAGTTCAAAGATTCGCTCACCGGCAGAAAAAGTGCGATTTATTTGCCACCGGTGTTATGGGATGAATGTAAAACCATATTCGGAATCCCCGACCTGGACAAGCGGCTTTTGCAAGGGGGCTTGCCCGAACAATTGCTGTCTGCATCAAAAGTTGAATCTTTTTTTTCGGAATGGATCGATAGTTTTTACGCAAGGGATATCCAGGAACTTTTTAACGTCAGGAACCGGGCAGGATTTTTACAGTTGCTTCATTTACTGCTGCGTTCCAGCGGTAACCTGATCGATTATACGCAATTGGCAAAAATGAGCGCAGTAACAAGACCTACAGTCCTCTCGTACCTCGAAGCCATGCGCATTGCCAACATGGTTTATCTCCTGCCGCCTTTCCATGGAAGTGGACGCCGCGAAATTGTAAAGCGCCCCAAATGCTTTTGTTTTGATACAGGCCTGGTGTGTTTTGCCAAAGGCTGGAATGATATCAGGCCTGACGACAGGGGATTGCTCTGGGAACACATGGTGCTGGATATGCTGCGCTCGCATGTTCCGGATAATAAACTCTTTTACTGGCGCGATAAATCAGACCGTGAAATTGACTTCGTGATCAAGCGCTCCGTGAATACAGCCGATATAATCGAATGCAAAATAAATCCCGATCATTTATCGCTCAAACCGATAGCAGTTTTTAGGGAAATATACCCGAATGGTAATAATTACTGTTATACTCCTTTTACCGACAGTCCGTATGTCCTTGATAAAAATGGTTTTAAGATCAAATATATCGGTGCTTTGGATCAAATGTAAACTGATTATGGCGAACTGAACCCTCCTTCGGCAGGTTAAGAGGCAATGAGACTGTGAGGCTTTGGGATGGTGAGAAGTGACTAAAGTTAGTGAGACTGAAACCATGAAACACTGAATTTCATATCTTCGCTGAACAGGAAACCCT
>JAFGPL010000036.1 GCA_016936215.1 Bacteroidales bacterium | reverse complement strand
TTCACCGGAATCAAAGGAAACAGCGCTTATTTTACCGGTTGTTTTCTTAATTATCGTTTTGATCACCACTGAGTTTGGAACATACTCGATGATTTCGACAATAATTGATATTTTCCCTTTTTCTAACTCAATATCTTTCATCTTTCCGGATTTTTTCAGTGAAGTGAAACTTATATCATTTCCTTTCCAGAAACCAACGCATTCACCAAAACCTGTATACCCATTCACCATTCCTGTCCGGCGCCGACAATTAATCCTTAGTCGGTCAGGTGAGTTCCTATACTTATTGCTTTTGCAATGATAACACCTTAATAATAAAATACTGTTACATAAATGCTTGAAAGAATTGCATCTATCACAGATATCCCTGTTAACCCATATACGGTCAGTGCTTATTTGAGGGTCTTGTGAGATGGATAAAAGCCCCCTGGTGGTGAAAAAACACAATTACAGATCCTCAAGATTGCCTTTTCGCTTTTGTTTCAGCTTTTTATAGTAGGAAGGGTTAAGACCGGTTATTTTCCTGAACTGATTGGAAAAATGTGCAACACTGCTGTACTGAAGCCTGTATGATATTTCGGATATGTTAAGCTCATCGTAAAGTATGAGCTCTTTCGCCTTTTCAATCCGATGGATTATGATGTATTGCTGTAGAGTGATCCCCTTCACCTCCGAGAAAAGGTTCGACAGGTAAGTGTAGTTGTATCCAAGCTTTTCGCAAATGTAGTCGGAATAGTTGATCTTAGGCAACTCCTCGGAGTAATGGATCATTTCTATAATCACATTCTTCACTCTCTCAACAAGGATACTTCTATTGTCATCAAGTAATTCCAAACCCGATTTCAGCAGGTTTTGCCTGAACTGATCGCGCTGCTCATCAGAAATATCTTCCAATAACTCCACCACCCCCAGATCAACCACCACATATTTGATACCCAATTTCTTAAGCTCTTCCCTCACCAATAACTTACACCGAAGGCTAACCATATATTTGATGTAAAGTTTCATCTTGGCCGTGGAGGTAACCAGCATATACAGTCGGATTTCAGATGTCTGCCATAAAAATTGAATGAATTACAAGTCTCTTAATTTAGGGCGAATAATTTTTACAGCATTATAAAGATAAATAAAAATGTTGAAATTTCAAAAATCCAACAGGGAAGGAAATGAGAACGGATCAAACCGCACCCTTTTTCCGGGCAGGGTTAAAGAATGTTATCTCATTCATATTCACAGATATCAAAATTATGGCAGTAGGTGTGAATGATGTAACTAATAATCAGAATTATGTAACGCATTCTTTGATTTATAACCTAATCTTTGCATTGTGAAATACTATTCACCACTGTATTGCCAGTTGCAATTAAAAACTTCATTAAAATCATAATTATGGAAACAACCAGATTCAATATCAAAATTAAAAATATCTTTTTAGGGTTTTTAACCCTGATGATAATGCTGCCATTTTCCCTGCAGGCACAAAAAATTCCTTTCATACAATCATCCGTTGCACCGGCAGCAGAAGGCTACGTGAAAATCAAGGCTGACCGTAACAACAACAAAGTCATCAAAATTCATATCAAGAATTTTGCTGAAATAGAAAAGATGGAGCCGGAGATGAAAACCTATGTCGTTTGGATGGTTACCGACAGAGAATCAACCGATAATATAGGACGAATCCATAGTTCGAATCGTTTAAATGTTACTTTTAAGGCAGTATCTTCGTTTCAACCGATCAAAATATTTATTACTGCCGAATTGAATGAAAATGTGCAGATGCCAAGCGAAAAGATCGTTCTGACAACAGATAATTTTTGGGAATAATCATTGGGTGCGGTATATCAGCACCATTGATCATGTATGGGCAAAACAGCTATTTGCAACCTGCGTATTGAACGGTAGTTCGCAGGGTCTGCAGGTCAGCTGTTTTGCGTTTTGGCATTTGCATCTGCTTTTCGATACCCCGCCAGCCGCAGGCATTCCGTATGCCCATTTTCTGACTAAACAGGCAATAATCTTTGTGGAATATATCCGGAGACGGCTGTGCCTGGCATTTTTATGAAGAAAGTGATTCTAAAAAATGCGTTGCGTTATTCAAATGTGTTTTCTGTTTCTGTTCAGGCATTTTATCAAAAGTCTTTACCAGCATGCCTAATCTCGGGTTTTGCAGGAAGAAACCCCGATGTGTATGCAAAAACCTCCAGAATAATCCATCCCATACAGCCTGCCATGCTCCTTTCCCGTAGTCGCTCATTTTCATAAGATAATTGCTTCCGCTGATGTAAGGCTTTGAAGCCATTAAACCACCATCGGCAAACTGGCTCATGCCGTAAACATTGGGCACCATTACCCAATCGTAGGCATCAATAAAGAGCTCCATAAACCAGCGGTACACTTCATCGGGGTCAAATTCGCACAGCAGCATGAAGTTGCCCAATACCATCAGGCGTTCAATGTGATGACAATAACCTGTTGTCAGAACTTTTTTTATCGTTAAGTCTACCGGCTCAATTCCTGTGGTCCCATTCCAAAATGAAGCCGGTATTTTTCGCGTAAAGCCCCAGTAGTTCATTGTCCGTTCTTCATTGCCTTTCAATTCATAAACCGCTCTGATAAATTCCCTCCAACCAACGATTTGCCTGATAAAACCTTCTAAAGAATTCAATGGTATTTGATGGTTGCCGGCATACTGCAAAGTTTCATCAATAACAAACCGGGGTGTAATCAAACCCGCATTTAGCACAGGCGTTAAAACACTATGGTGTAAAATGGTTTCTTTTAAAACAATGGCATCTTCATAAGCGCCAAATTCCGAGAATCGTGTTTTGAAAAAATGCTGTAACCATGCTTTACTCGCTGAAAATGTGGTCGGGTAAATAAATTCAGCATTCAGTATGCCGTAATTTTCGGGAAAATATTTTTGAGTGTAATCTGCTGCTTCGGCATAATAATCATTGGATTCTGCAAAATCAACTTTTGGTGGTGTTTTACCTTTAGGGTATTTCAGCCGATTCTCATCATCATAGGTCCATTTGCCGCCAAGCGGTTTTTGATCCTTCTCCATTAATATGTTCCTGGTTTTTCGCTGGTGCTTATAAAAATCAGTTTGATATAATCGATTCTTTCTGCTAAAATAGGTTTCTAAATCTTTTTTTGCATTTACAAATAGGGTCGAATCAAATTCATGGAGATTAATATTTGTCGATTCGCATCGATTTTTTATTCGCTGCTCCAGCCAGTTATCACTTAACTCACAAAAATAAATCTCCCTGGTTCCCTGCTTTGCCAGATAGGGGATTAGATTTCTGATGTCGCTTAATTCGCTGAAAGAGTCTATATAAACCACCTCATAGCCTTTATGGCGGAGGTGGTTTTCGTAAAACTTCATTGAAGCCCGGTGAAAGGCTATTTTTTGTTTGTGGAATTTATATTGTCTGAAATACAAATATTCTTCAACAATGTAAATGATCCTTTGCTTATCAATACAGGGGTTTTTCTCAAATAACTGATGGGGGAAGACCAGGCTGATCGATCTGATTTTTCTTGCATTGCCGTTTTGGGTCATAAAGTATTCTTTTCTTTAACTTTATGGAATTTACCCCCCAACACCAACGCGGCCGAAATAATCATTACATTCTTTATAATGTATTGGCCCTCCAGTGATGGTGTAAGAATATTCCCATTCTGGAATGTTACCTCGGGCAGCACAACCAGAGGTAAAAAAGTCCCGAACATTTGAATTAGAAGCAATGCAATGGCAATTTTGGTCGTTCGCGAGAACAGAAATGTGACCCCGATGGCTACTTCCCACCAGCCAATAACGCTTAACCAGAGTTCAGGTGTGCCAAGAGGCAACCAGACTACCGTAGCTTTGAGCAGGTTTTCGGCTGACGAAAGGCCAAAAGGTTTCAGTATCCCAAACCAGACAAAAATGATCCCAAAAGAAATTCGAATTGCAGGGGTGCTCCAGCGCTTCATCCATCGGGCTATTATCTGGTCAATGTTATTGATCAGTTTTTTCATAGCATTTATTCTTATTGCAGCCAATAATCATTTATCTGTAATGAAATGAAATACTCTATTCGTTTAGGCCTTCAACGTGGAAAATCCCCCGTCAACATGCAGAATTTGCCCCGTAACCCAGCTTGCCTTAGTGGAAAGTAAAAATTCTGCCATATTCACAATATCGTCGATTGCACCGATTCTTTTCAGGGGGTGCCGCTGTGCGTTTGCTTCTTTTTTCTGTTCGCTATTTAAAAAAGAGGCCGCCAGGGGCGTATCCGTAAGCGAAGGTGCGATGCAATTCACTCGAATTTTAGGTGCATACTCTGCAGCCAATGCTTTTGTCAATCCTTCAATAGCGCCTTTGGATGCAGATACCTGTGAATGGAAAGGCAACCCGGTTTGCACGGCAACGGTCGAAAACAACACAATGGCAGCATTTTCGCTCTTTTTTAGTTTTGATGCAACAGATTGAATTGTTTTTATCGCTCCAACGACCTGCAAGTTATAGTCATTTGTAAAGTCATCCGGTTTTATTCGTTCAAATGGCCGAAGGTTGATGCTGCCCGGGCAGTAAACTACTCCGGATAGTGTTTCAGGTAAAAAATCAAGCGAAAAGTGATCATCCAGAACATTTAGTTGAACGTATTTGATTTGAGGATGTTCCGGTTGAATTT
>JAFGPL010000321.1 GCA_016936215.1 Bacteroidales bacterium | reverse complement strand
TTAAATTGGTCTTGTGTAACTTACCATGATCATATTTTCATCTTCTTTTGTGAATATATTGAAAATATGATCATGGACGTTTCATTTTGTTTTTTAAATCGCTTAAACCTGATAGGGTTTACCATAATTGCTCTTTTCTGCGCGTTTGGCTGCTTTTGCGGCTCTTTTCTCTTTCAGGTTTTTAACAGCCACTTTTTTAGTATTTTTTGATTTTACTTCTTTTTCTTTTGACATGTCTTTAGTTTTTGGTATTTAAAATAAAAACGGATTGATTCTGTGGAATAGTAATCTGAAACGCGAATTGCAAATTGATAATGCTTAACACGAATTATATTGTACTTCCTTCATACCCGCTTTTTATGACGGTTGAAATCATTTTAAAGCGTTTGTTGGCTTTAACGATATTTGACGCATGGGCCGGTATTATTATAGCCTGACCGGTTTGCAGTAAATTTGATTTTGCATCGATTACGACTTCAGCAATCCCTTCAATAATCTGAATATACGTGTCGAATGGAGAAATCTTCTCAGCTAAAGCTTCCCCTGTATCAATGGCAACAACACTTATATTACCGGTATTTTTTCGGATTATCGTTTTACTCACTACCGAATTGGGCACATATTCAATTATTTCAATCAGGATATGGGTTTTCGATTTTTCAATTTCATTGGTTTGCATGTGTTTTTGCTAATAACTGTGATAAAGGTATGTTTATTGATTTTGGAAAGTGTTATACAATTAGGAGTATAGTTTACATTATTCACACATTTTCAAGTGTGCCGCGTCTCTTATTTTTAAGTTTTTTAAAATGGGTAGGAGTCAGACCAGTAAATTTTTTAAATTGATTTGACAGGTGGGCCACGTTGCTATAATGCATTTTATAAGCTATTTCAGTCAGGTTAAGCTCGTCATAAACAATCAATTCTTTTACTTTTTCAATTTTATGGGTCAGGTAAAATTTTTCAATGGTAATACCTTTTACCTCTGAAAAAAGATTAGCCAGATAAGTATAATCATAATTAAGTTTTTCACTTAAGTAATCCGACAGGTTCACCCTGATTTGTTCTTCTGAATAGTGCACCAATTCGATAATAGCGCTTTTGATTTTCTCAACAAGAATACTTCTTTTATTATCCATCAGCTGCAGTCCTGATTTCCTCAGTGCGACATCCAGCTGCTCCAATTGATCAGGCAGGATATTCTCAATTATATCTGCTTCTCCAATCTTTACATCAATATATTGCAGCCCAAGTTTTTCCAGTTCGGTCTTAACTACCATCTGGCAGCGGATACAAACCATATTTTTAATGTAAATTTTCAATATACCCTTGGTATTTCAACAGTCATGCTTCTCCCGATAAATCATGAGAATCAACTCAATGCTCTTCGCAAAATATGTTCCGCCAGTGCTCAACATAACAAAACGTACTTTTCAAGATAAAAATTGGTTTAAAGATAGTATCAAAGGTAAAGTTATGAATATTCTGAAACCTTAAAGGATTTAGCATGTATGCTCTGTGTCCAGAATAATAACCGTTTCATAACCAATATTGATTTAAAGATTTTGATAACTTGATCCGAAGTCCAAGTGATTGTCAACAAGTTACTTTAATCATAACCTGTGAAAATTGGTAAGAATTGCACCATTTTCTGGCTGTTCTAAATTTTACCGGCGATAAAATAGGTTATCACCGAAATAGAAGCTGCCAACACGGAACCCCAGACTAAATCAACTATTGTAACCAGCAAAGGCCAGTCCTTCACCGTGGCAAGATTGGTGAGATCATAGGTTGCATAGGTTATAAGTCCAAACAGGGCCCCGAATAATAAGGCATGAATCCAGGATTGTTTGCTAAAAGCCGGTGAAATGACAAAGACCACCAGTCCTGCGATAAAAAGCAAATAAAAAATAACGGCAGCAACCCAGTTTATGTTTGGTTTCATGAGAAAACCAATCTGTTGCTGATAGAAATTCTTTGCCACCAGGGCAAGCCATACCATGTCAATCGCAAAAAAGACCGGTAAGGCAATTAAAAACAGCTTTATAAACATATGTATTTACTTTGTTGGTTTATATAATTATAAAATTAATTTAATTGAATAGATTGCTTTTAGCAAGGAATAAAAATACTTCATAAAATGGCAAAATGTTTTTTATGCAGCAGCAGGTTATTAAATATGTCACATATATCGAATACTAAAAAATCAAAAAAAATGAATTTGCAACGTAACTAAATTATTTCTGGAATTGCTTTAAGATAATAATTTCATCGAAACACTCAACTTCAGAAGAGATAATGAACCCGTCAAAATTTAAAACAAATCTGGATGTAAACATAAGACGTTGCTCCGGAACACTTGACTTTCATAGGCATTCTTCATTGACATTTACCCATTATAGAACCGAATGGATATAATTGAAATATTATTAGGGCAATGTGCATTATCCCGAAAAATTATTATACCACAATTATTACAACTTAGCTTAAATCTATAGGGGGGTATTTTACGAAAGTCAAAATATACAATCTGATTATCAGTGATTTACTTATATAAATTATCGATTCTAAGTTTTAGTCGGATAACAGTAATTTTTTTATCTGAACAAATATCATATAATTAACATATTTAAGTGGTTTGGATCTTCGCGAAAAAGAAAAAACAAGGCATAAACACGAAAAAAACTTACAAAAATTAAGGTAAAAAAAAGGCCCTTTCAGGAGTCCTGAATAACATGGATCCAACAATTACATACGTAAATTAAACGATTTACAGATTCCGGATTTTTCTTTGAATGCACATTATATTGTGCAGTGACGTATAATTGTTGTCAAATTAAGGTTCATTTATCTGACCGGAATCTTTAATTTTTTGACTAAATATGCATATTAAAATCGGCATCATCTATTATTAATGATATGGTTCATGAGATTGATATTACTGATTATTTAAAAAAACATATTCCTTTGATTGATGTCCGTTCGCCCGGAGAATTCAGGAAAGGTCATATTCCGGGAGCAGTCAATGTTCCACTTTTTACAGATATCGAACGGGCACATCTGGGGACCGTTTATACAAAATATTCGGCAGAAAAAGCCGTGGAACTGGCCTTTCATTATGTTAAACCAAAACTTGAGGATATAATTTCTGAATCGGGAAAGATTGCGTTAAACGGACAGGTAGTTGTCTGTTGCTGGAGGGGAGGAATGCGCAGCCGGTCATTTGCACAGCATCTTGTGGATAATGGTTTTAAAGCCATATCAATGGTAATAGGGGGTTACAAAGCATACAGGGCTTATTTGCATGGCATGTTTGATGTTCCGTACAACCTTAAAATTATCGGAGGATATACCGGCAGCGGGAAGACACTGGTTATCCAGCAACTTCAGAAAATGGGATTTCAGGCAGTCGACCTTGAAGAACTGGCCAGGCATAAAGGGTCCGCTTTCGGAGCAGTCGAAGGCCAGGTTCAGCCTACGGTGGAACAGTTCGAGAACAACCTGTTCAATGAATGGCTTAAGCTTGATTATTCACAATCCATCTGGCTTGAAGATGAAAGTCATAATATCGGAGGTGTGAATATACCCGTGAACCTTTATAATCAGATGCAAAAAAGTCCGGTATATTTTTTGGATATCCCGAAAAAGGAACGTGCGAAATATCTGGTTTCAGAATATACCAATACCTCCGGCACAATGCTGACTGATTCAATCAACAGGATCTCCAGGCGCCTGGGCGGACAGAATACAAAATATGCCCTTCAATTGTTAAGCGAAAAAAAACGCTATGAAGCAGCACTTCTCTGCCTGAATTATTACGATAAATCATATTTAAAGGGAATGAGACTGCATGACCAGGAGAAAATTATCAAAATATCAAGACCGGGTATCAATCCGGTTGAAAATGCAGCGGCCATTCTAAATATTCTAAAATAACATGCACGAAATAAGACTGACCCAATACAGTCATGGTTCCGGTTGTGGCTGTAAGATCTCACCCGGGGTATTGCGTGAGATATTGCACAACAGTGTCATACCGGCAAATGATCCCAGACTGCTTGTGGGGAATGAAAGTCTCGATGATGCTGCTGTGTATGATATGGGTGATGGCACAGCCATTTTAAGCACTACTGATTTTTTCATGCCTGTTGTCGATGATCCGTTTGTCTTTGGTAAAATTGCCGCAATAAATGCTATCAGCGACATATACGCCATGGGAGGAAAGCCTTTTCTGGCCATAGCGGTTTTGGGGTGGCCCGTAAACAAGTTATCTTCCGAAATAGCACGGGAGGTTGTTGATGGTGGACGTGAAGCATGTAAAGAAGCAGGGATCATACTTGCCGGAGGACACAGCATCGACAATCAGGAACCAATTTTTGGGCTTGCGGTAACGGGACGCGTACGGATTGACCAGATCAAAAGGAACAACACTGCCACTGCGGGATCCAAATTATATCTTACAAAACCACTGGGTGTCGGGATTCTTACCACAGCATTAAAATTAGGCAGGCTAAGGGATAAGCACAAACACATCGCTGCAGGATCCATGCTGAAATTAAATGCCATTGGACAGGATATTGCAGAAATAGAAGGTATCACGGCCATGACCGATGTAACGGGTTTCGGATTACTGGGTCATCTGACAGAAGTATGTGAAGGAAGCAATCTTTCTGCTGTAATAGAATTTGATAAAATACCAATTCTGGCTGTCGCAGGGGAATACATCGCTCAAAATTGTATTCCGGGAGGAACATATCGCAACTGGGAAAGCTACAGGCAGATCGTTTACCTCAGGGAAGAAAACGATAAGTTTATCCTTTGTGATCCCCAGACAAGCGGCGGCTTATTGATTGCTGTTGAAGAGCATGCTGTTGCTCAAACAGAGCATTTACTGAAAACAAACAATATCGAAGCCGTTTCTTTTGGTTACCTGACCTCAAGAACGGAGGTTCTGATCACCGTTATCTGATTGCCTTTTTCTCCGGGATTTCTTTCTCAAAACCCTTTGTTTTTCTATTGAGGCGACACCTTCGATATTCAGGTCATTGAGGTTTAGGTTCTGCTTTGTATGGCCCGTGATCACCCCGGATAATTTCAGGATTTCATCTATTTCACATCCTTTTGATCTCAGGTTATCTGCAATCTGATCCATCCGGTCCATATAATCATCATGAACGGATGCAATGAAACTTTGTCTGGCTGTTCTTCCCATCATTTTCTATGCTAAAGGGGCCTGTACCAATCCGGAGCCTCCGTCAATTGAGCTTAAATTCAACCTCATGGCGTTTTGCGTAAGCATGGACCAGACCTCAAGCGGTGTGGCATCTGGATTCTGTTCAAGATAAAGTGCGGCAATTCCCGAAACGAATGGCGTTGCCATGCTTGTACCGTCCCATTTTTCATGTTCATTCTGCTTATTGATCATGCTGTACACGGATACACCCGGTGCAACCAGATCAACCTGACCACCGTTCCTGTTCAGACCTGCACATGAGAACCATGCAATATTCAAATTGCTGTCAACTGCTCCTGTTGCCATGATGGAAGGACAATTGGCAGGGTGCCCGACGGGCGATATCACATCCGGCCGGAAACTTTCATTACCTGCTGCCGCAACGATCAGGTTGCCCAGTTTCATAGCCCTTTTTGCCACATTCTCAAAGGTTTGTGAAAAAGGATCGTCAGCATCACATGGTGCACCCAACGACATGCTGATCACACTGCACTTGTTTTTTATGGCCCATTCAATACCGGCCAGAATGCTTCCGTCCGTTCCTTCACCCTGGTCATCAAGCACTTTACCGCAGTATATGTTGGAGTTCATGGCAACACCATAGCGCATCCCTGCTTTATCATTGAATCCGCAGGCAATGCCCACACAATGTGAACCATGACCATCGGCATCACCCAAAGAACCGGAACTGAAAAAGCTCCGGGTAATTATATTTCTGCCTTTCAGGTCAATATGGGTTTTATACAAACCTGTATCAAGCACGGCAATGTTGATGTTCTTACCTGTGTATGGAGATTCCAGGACTTTCACTGCTTTGATGCCCCATGATGACAGCTCGTCATCGATGAATTTTTCACTGATTTCATGGATTTGCTGATCGTAAGGATACGATCCGCCTTCTTTCCTGTTGTAATTCTCATAAAAAGCATTGATACCGTCACGGTAACCTTTCACATAATCATGGTGATCGATTTTATAGACATAACGTTCAGGCTCGGTTATCAGGATTTCCTTCTGATTTGCACCCTTTTTCATATAGTCGAGCTCTTCCTCTTTGTTATAATTCAGTACTGCGACATTTAAATTCTCAAAATATATTCCGTCACCTTCCTTATAAGCCATTGAGAATTTTTCGGGCTTTTCCATGTAATCATTGAAATGTGCGAGCCTGACAGATGCATTCCTTGCAGTCTTGAGCAACGTGTCACGTTTGACTTCATTGTTTAAAAGCACGATTCTTCTTCCGGTATGCTTTTTCTTTTTGATGATCTGGGTTTTCATAGGGCTGGTTTTTAGATGATGTTAAGATATGCATGTATAGAAAATGTTCACATTCAAAAGTAACTTTTTAGCAGGGCTTTATATTACCGGTTGATCATTCCATTATAAGATGCCGGTATAAAGCCGGTATAAATATAACAAATTGGAAAATAAAAAGCTGGCAGGTAAGCCGGACTGTTGACTTATTCCATGTAAAATTGTTTTGAAGACTATTATTTCAGGTTTTTTTGTTATAAATTGCAATCTTACTTATACAATACAATTTAAAAACAGGAATAATCCCGCCTTTTAAATTTTGTCATAAATGCTGATAAAATAGAAATCCATTTATATGAATTAAAATTCATGGCTATGAAAAAAAACATGGGAGCAGCTGACAGAATCATCAGGCTGATTGTTGCAGCAATTATTGTGGCACTGTATTTTACAGGTATATTAAGCAGAACTCTTGGCATTGTATTGCTTATTGTGGCAGGCATTTTTGTGCTTACCAGTTTAATCGGTGTATGCCCGCTTTATATACCCCTCAAAATCAAAACTCTTATGAAAAAATAGACAGCATATGAAAAAAAATATCCGTAAAATGATGCTGACAGGCATAATTATGATCTGTGCCGGCTCTCTTTATTCGCAATCCACTGTAACAGGAACTACCGATGCTTATGACATTTATATTGCCGGTACCATTGGTACCGGTGATTTTGGTAAAGATAATGCCTGTTACTGGATAAATGATATCAGATACAATTTATCTCCTGCTCAATCAAGGGTTAGTGCTCTGGTTATTGAAGGAAACGATTTTTATATATCCGGACATTATCAAAAAGATGGTATGGTTCACCCATGTTACTGGAAAAACGGGGTGCTGGTCGATCTGGACTGTGACAGGAC
>JAFGPL010000320.1 GCA_016936215.1 Bacteroidales bacterium | reverse complement strand
CGCACAGTTGGAGGATTTGTTCATCCACCATTCAATGGAAAAGCTTGAGCCGGCGTTCCAGTCGAACGATCCGTCATCGGGAATACTGGCTTCGGCAGAGCCGTCAAAGTCCTGGGCATAATCAACAATACCGTTAACACGGGTTGGAGCTACAACAACATTGGCATCGAGTGAACCGGCATAATCATATAAATAGGCAGATCCGTTCTCATCGAGTTTCCAGTAATGCGTTGTATAGCCTGAACAACTGTCAGGAGGAATGTAAGATGTACCGGTGAGGGCCTGAATAGCTGAACTGAATGAGGTAGAGGTAGCTTTCTGCCTGAAATAACAGGTAGTTCCGGCCGGGTAGGTTACGTAATTGTTGGTTCCCGTAACTGCGCTGTTCATTTCCGGAGAAAAGGCATATTCATAAGTGGCGGACACGATGGTTGAGGTCCGCTCATTAGCCGGGTCGTAGGTAAAAACAGGAGCAGCCGGCCGCACAGGTACATTGAGTGCCTGAATATCGGATGCAGGATTCTCACCTGAGGCTTTTGTCCGAAAATATACATTTTGCCCGGGCGTGACCAACAGTTTATTGCTGTTTCCGCTAATTGCCCCTGTCATGGATGTATTATAGGCATATTCGTCCGTTGAAGGAATTACCTTATTGGTGAGTTCATTAACGTAATCAATGCTGTAGGTGGGTATGGGTGGTTTGGTGCCGCCTCCCTGAGGTGGCGGATAATTGTTCCAACCCGAGAAAGTCCGTCCTGCTGCAACAGCCACAAGCGTTACCCTGGCCCGCATGGGAAAGTAATTCAACTGCTCGGTTTCAGCGTTGGGACACTGAGCTGAATTGGACCATCCCTGAGCCATAGGAATACAGGAGCCATTACCTTTCCAAAGAACAAATCCAATTCGGTAAAAATCCTCAGGTTGGGTAAAATCAACATCGGTATTATATACCTGATGCCAGTTTGCCGGTGAACCAATGCTTTTTGCCACAGAAGATCCGGCCCCTCCGGTAAGGTTCGCTAATGCCGATACTACTTCGGTATTGGTTCCGATATTCTGCCAAATTCCAAACTGAACAGTGAACGGTGTACTGGTTGGTTGTTCAATTATTTCGAATCGCAGGTAGAAGGTACCGTTTTCATAATCATAGGGAGTTTTCCAACTATTAGTGGGCATTTGGCCATAATTGGTTATATATCCGGGCCCTTCATTTGGTCTGTGCCACCAGTAAAAACCGTTTCCTGCATAGGTAAGCGATTGCCTGGGTGACCAGGCCCAATCAATGACCTCGTTAAAGACGATCTTTTCCTGGGCATTGGAATCCAATAAGGCGATAAGAAGAAGGCCGGTAAAGAAAAGGATGGTGCGTGAGAAAGTCGACATTGGCTTCATGGCAGGCAGGGTTTGGTTTATTTTTCAGGTTTTATAACCATTTGTTGTCATTGACGTAAAACAAAACAGCTATAAACAGGTTTGCAAAGTAAAACCAAAATTTGACGACAACAATTTTTTTTTGACGAAAAGAAGGCTTCTTTACACGAGTGACCTAATTACACACATATACATCGATTACCTGCCTTATTACTGATAGAGAGTGAAAAACAAGTAATTCATCATTGCTATGGTTAACAAGGAACGACAGGTTAATATATTTGTATCTAAGTAGTTTACTTTTGAATTGGTTTTTTGTTTTAGTTACTTTTTTTTGACTTGGGGAATTTTAGCTAAACACCCTAAATGAATTAAGAACAATATCAATAAGAGCTCAGTATGAATAAATTATCTCTTTGCCTTAACTTCTGCAATACATTATCGGAACTTAGAATTAGTCAGCACAAATTGGAAAACGGTATACTTGAATTAGAGATTGACAGAATACCTGTTTTCAAAAGTGGAGGAACGTTCTTCTATCATGATGAAGAATTGGTGGCAGTGGTAATTGGGTATGTCTCCAACCTAAGTCAATTGGGTGTTGAAAACGAAGTTGATTCCGCTGATGATAACAAGGTTATTGCCAATCTATATAAAAGTAAGGGTATTACTTTTTTTGGAGATGTCGAGGGTTCCTTTACGATCTTGATTTGGGATTTGAAGAAATCCAAAGGTTATATTTTTCAGGATGAATTTGGCTCCGGAATACCTTTATATTATGCCGGAGATAGGTTTGAACAATGCATTAGTACCAGTCTCAGGGAGATTCTCAGAAAAAAAACCGTTAAACCCAAGCTGAATATAGCGGCTGCAAGAGATTTTATGGTCGCCAAGACGATAGTGCCCAACAAGAATACCTTCGTCAAATCAGTTTTCAAGTTGCTTCCTAAACATTATTTGCAGGTTGGAATAAAAGCTAGATCGCCGGTGCAACATAAAATTCGTTATAAAAAACATAACATATCTTTAGATGAGGCGAAATCAACCTTGGTGAGTACATTACAGGAAAGTATAGTGTCACTTAATGAAATGTGTATTACCGGCAAAAGGATTTGCACGATCAGTGCGGGTTATGACAGCAATGCCATTCTGCATTACCTGGCCGGGATACAGAACAATATTGAAGCATTTACCATTGGCGGAAAGAAAAGAAATGAGATTCCAAATGCTAAATGTCTGGCTTCTTTATATCCTCAGGTAATCCATCATACTGCAATTGTTGGAGGTGACAAATTGGCCCGATTTCCGGATATTGTTTGGCGAAACGAAGGCTATATTTTCGAAAGCGGACTATTTCTTCAGTATGAGTTAGCTGGTCTGCTGCGTAAGAAAGGACATTCTGAGCTGATGTGCGGTGAAGCCGGTGACCAGATTTTGGATCAGTACAGGAAAAGCGCCACACGTGTTATGTTGAAAAAGGATTTTAAGGCATATGTAAAATATCTTTTACTGGAACGTTTATGGCCGGAATATTTCAGGGAGACAAAACTTTTTAAATACCTGAGAAGGCCGTTATTAAATATTCAGTATGATATTGAACTTGATTATATACTGAAAAAGAATGGCATTCTGATGAATAGTTTTGGGATACAACCGATCTATCCATTTGTAAACCGGCGATTGGCAGGTATTTCAATAAAACTTGGCAAACTAAACAGGAGCAAAACTTTTTACAAGGTAGCAATAAGCCGGGTTTTGGGTGAGCACAAAACAAAACATATTGCAAAAGCAGGTGGGGCTACCGATGTAGAATACCTATTTGAGGGTTACAACGAATTAATATTGGAGTTGCTAAATAAGGACTTTTTTACAAAGTTGTTAAGCAAAAAAAGGTTACAACAAATAAAAGCAGATCCGTTGAAGAATACTGAAAAGACACTTCGATTATTGTATATTTATACATTTCAGTTGCTATTTCTTTCCGGGCGTTTTTCAGATCAATTTGAAAAGGAGTCGGTTGATACTGATTTGAAGTCGCTTTTGAAAACGAGAAAGCTTTCTGAATGATCTTGATTTTTCTTAAGTAACCACTAATATTTCCTACCTATGAACAAAATTTTCGCTTGTTTTAACCTGAAGAATCACGATTCTGCTGATGTGCTGTCATCAGCTGAAGCCTACACGGACAATTTGGTTGAATTAAATGTCAGACGGATACTCGGTTACCGGTTTGGCGACGAAAAAGTATTTTTCGACAAAAGTCTTCAGATCGTAACCGCTATGATAGGTTATTTTTCAAATTTTTCCAACTTATGCCAAAAGTATAACCTGGAAGCAACAGCCGACGTGGAAATAATTGCGAAGCTTTACAGCATATCGGGCGAAGCCTCATTTGGTGAATTTGAAGGTCTGTTTACCGTATTTATCTGGGATATATCTAAGCAAACAGGTTTAATATTCCAAGACGATTTTGGTTCAAACCTGCCCTTGTATTATGCCAAAAATAAAGAAGTGTTTTGTGTCAGTAATAGCCTTAAGGACATACTTGTCCGTAATCTATGTGAGCGCGAACTCAATTTTTCAGCCATTCAGGATTATATGATTGCCAGAACAATGGTGCCAAATAAGCAAACCTTCCTGAAAGGAGTGTCTAAACTTATTCCCAATCATTATTTAATGGTTATTCCAGCTAAAGAAATATTGCAGGTAAGGAAAATTCATTATAACAAGCCTTTATTGAGTTTAGGTGTTGTTAAGATTACCCTGGTTGATGTTGTGAAAGATGCAATTGTTAGTTTGCTTGCCTCGCTTAAGCCACAGGAGCGCACCTGTACGCTGAGTTCGGGTTATGACAGCAATATCGTGTTGTTTTATATGACTGATATTGCCTACAAAATCAGGGCCATTACAATCGGTGGGCAAAGAAGGGATGAGATACCTAACGCTGCCAAGGTAGCTGAACAATATGGCAATGTTGTTCATGATAAAATTTATGTTGAAGAAAACAAACTGGACGTATTTGCTGATATTGTATGGAGAACTGAAGGATACACCTGTGAAAGCGGGCTGATTATGCAATATGAGATTTCGAGCTTACTGCATAAACTAGGATTGACCGAACTCATTAACGGAGAGGGGGCTGATCACGTAATGGATAGGGATAGACTCAAATTTCATCATTGGCATGTTAGGAATGACTTTAAATTATTCCTGAAGTATTTTTTCAGAAAAGAACTTTGGCCACAAAAATTCAGAGAGTCAAAATTGTTTAAATATATCAGAAAACCTACTTTAAGAATCAATTATGATATTGAACTGGATTACATACTAAAAAAAAGTGGTACCCTGTCAAACAGTTTTGGAGTTCAACAGTTTTATCCGTTGCTAAATCGTACCATGCGACAATATGGTGAAGTTCTTGGAAAACTGAATGCCAACAAGGCATTTTATAAGAAGGAATTAGAAAAAGTTTTTGGCGAAAGTAAAATGAAATACATTGCCAAGGCAGGTGGAGCCACTGATGTTGAATACCTCTTCAACGGTTATGAAAAAATGGTTGATAACATGCTTAGTCACAGCCTGGTGCGATCTGTATTGCATCCGAAAAGAATTGAACAGGTCAGAAAGGATCCCATGAAATATAGCGAATTAGTTGTGCGACTGCTTAATTTATATGTTTTTGAAGAACTTTTTGTAAGCGGCAAATACGATGAGTATTTTAGCCGGCCTGCTTTCCCGATTGGCTTAAAAGATCTGGTTAAAGCAGAATTAGGTTAGCTATCGCCGGTTTATGGTTGCCGTGACGAATTACCAGATTGGGCATTGAACATACAACACGCCACAATCCCCGCTGTCTCGGTTCTTAGCCTGTTGTATCCAAGGGAAACAGGCATTAACTGGTTTTCTTTGGCAAGGTCCAGTTCACCGGGTGCGAAATCGCCTTCGGGGCCGATGAGGATGATGGTATCGCATGCAGCCAGTTGCTCATTTTTCAACTCTCTTCGCTCACC
The DNA here is from genome assembly GCA_016936215.1 of Bacteroidales bacterium. Classification (GTDB taxonomy): domain Bacteria; phylum Bacteroidota; class Bacteroidia; order Bacteroidales; family UBA10428; genus JAFGPL01. The sequence continues at coordinate 584 of JAFGPL010000320.1, read as the reverse complement.
TGCCTGACAATGGGCAATAAACCGGTTGGCATGGGGGAGGGCAGGGTCTTTTGCAAGCTTTTCAAAAGGGGTTAGCTCGTTCAGTACGGGTAAACGAGGCACCATGGCCTGTTTGATGGTAGCGATGATGAGCTTTTGCAAACGGTCGGTTTTCAGCACGCGCCGCTCGGAACGCTGGCAAAGGATGGGGGTGATGCTGTCGATGCCAATCTCAACCGACTTTTCAACGAACCATTCAAAACGGTCGATGCTTTTGGTGGGTGCAATGGCAATATGAATCTTATGTTTCCGCTCCGGGGGCGACGGTAAAATCGCGGTGATTTCAAGTCGACAGGCATTGGCAACGGGCTCTGCTATCTCTGCCTCGTACATCCCGCCTTTCCCATCTATAAGCGTAACCTTATCACCTTTGCCTAACCGCAATACCCGCAGGCAGTGCGCTGATTCTTCGGGCGAAAGGATGGAGGTGTTTTCCAGGATGTGGGGGGAGTAGAAGATGTGCATGGTGATGGCTGATTGATAGGGGTTAAATAATGAAGGAATGAAAAAATGAAATAATGAAATAATAAAGGAATGAAATAATG
>JAFGPL010000319.1 GCA_016936215.1 Bacteroidales bacterium | reverse complement strand
GGCAGGGTCGCGCAATATAATCCTGAACCCGGCTTCTACGGTCTGCGCGTTGGCAGTGCCGCCCACGTCGAGAAAATTTGCGGGGTCACCGCCCGACAGTTTAATAATATCCATTGTAGCCATGGCAAGCCCGGCACCATTGACCATGCAGCCTACATTGCCATCGAGCTTTACAAAATTCAGGTTATGTTCCGAAGCTTCAAGCTCTGCAGGGTCTTCCTCGGTAATATCTCTCATTTCGGCATATTCGGGATGACGGAAAAGTGCATTGTCGTCGAGGTTAACTTTTGCATCGGCTGCAAAAATTTTGTCGTCTGAAGTTTTTACCACAGGGTTTATTTCAAACAGCGAGGCATCTGATGCTTCATATGCTTTGTAAAGTGCGGTGATAAATTTTGTCATTTCTTTGAAGGCATCTCCTGAAAGTCCCAGGTTAAAAGCTACTTTTCGTGCCTGGAAAGGCTGTATGCCTACTTTTGGGTCAACCTCCTCTTTATAGATGAGGTGGGGGGTCTTTTCCGCAACCGTTTCTATATCCATTCCGCCTTCTGTTGAATACATAATGATATTCCGGCCCGAAACCCTGTTGAGCAATACGCTCATGTAAAATTCGCTTACTTCGCTTTTCCCTTTATAATAAATTCCCTGTTCAATCAATACCCTGTTCACTTTTTTACCTTCGGGGCCTGTCTGGTGCGTAACCAGTTGCATACCGATGATCTGCCTGGCAAAAGTCTTTACGTCTTCTAAAGAGCGGGCAATTTTTACCCCGCCCCCTTTTCCCCTGCCGCCCGCATGTATCTGGGCTTTAACAGCCCAGGTGTCGGTCCCTGTCTTTTGGGCAACTTCCTTGGCCGCATCAATAGCCTCGTCGGCAGATGAAATAACCACACCATATGGCACAGCTACTCCGAATTTCTTTAAAATGGCTTTTCCCTGGTACTCGTGAATATTCATGTCTTAAAAAAATAATTGCAATTTCAGGCTACGAAAATATTTAAATTTTTTAACTTAATGTATCTTTATACCTCTGTAAGATTAAACACTTCTGAAACTAAAATGAGAAAACTCAAAAACGAAGAGTTGAACAGGCTGAGGGTAGATGAATTCAAATCGGTTTCGAAACATCAGCTCGTTATAGTTTTAGACAATGTTAGAAGCCTTAACAACATTGGCTCTGTATTTCGCACTGCCGACGCGTTTCTTATTGAAGGCATCAGTCTTTGTGGTATAACCGCTACCCCGCCAAACAAAGAAATTCATAAAACTGCGCTGGGCGCCACAGAATCGGTTGACTGGAAATATTTTGAAAATACCCTCGATGCAGTGACAAGCCTCAGGGAAAAGGGCTTTAAGATTATTGCAGTAGAGCAGACAACCAAAAGTATTATGCTGCAGGATTTTATGCCGCAACCTGCTACCAGGTATGCCCTTGTATTTGGCCATGAAGTAAGAGGGGTAGGGCAGGAGGTGATCAATCACTGTCATATGAGTATTGAGATCCCACAATACGGTACAAAGCACTCTTTTAATATTGCTGTAAGCGTTGGTATTGTTTTATGGGATTTAATCAATAAATGGAAATAGGATTCAGTACCCTGTTATTCGCTAAAAACTGGAGTGATGAAAAGAATAAAGAAAAGGTATCTCATCCCGGGAATAATTGCTTTATTTTTATTCCTTGTTCTGTTTTTTCTTTCAACTTTTCTTAAAAGATGGATTGTTAAAAACAGTGACGACCTGGCTGGACGAAGAATTGAACTCGGGGAGTTACATATCAATTTCCTGAGGATGTCTGTTAAAGCAGAGAATTTTGTATTGTTTGAACCAAACCGTACCGACAGCTTTGTATCTTTTCAGGAATTTTATATAAACTTCGGTCCGTGGCATTTGCTGCGAAAAGAATATTACTTTTCTAAAATCAGGCTGATAAATCCACGGGTTTTTATCAGTCAGGATGGCGGGTCATTTAATTTTGATGATTTAATTCCCGCCGGGGATACCAATGTGAGGGAAGAAACAGCAGATACTTCCGGTAATGAAGTGTTCCGTTTTACAATAAAAAATTTAACCTTGCAGAACGGGCTTATTGTTTATGAGGACCGGCAAATCAGCAACCGTCTTGAATTAAATGATATAGACCTGAGTCTGCCATTGATTTCATGGGATTCGCGGCAATCAGATATGGACGTCAGCTTCAGGATTGGTGAAAGAGGTGAGGTGAATATCGGAGCCAGGGTAGACAACCTGCACAAAAGTTATCATCTTAATCTAAATACCAGAAAAGTAAATATTAAACTTGCCTCTGAATACCTGAGAGATTATGCCGATTTTAGTTTACTGACGGGACTCTTATCAACAGATCTTAAAATTGAGGGTAATATGGAGCAGGTAATGGATATCTCGGTATCGGGTACTGCCCTGGTAGATTCTTTTCTGATTAAGGATGCCGATAATAAAGATATGTTTGGTTTCGACCGGCTAATAACAAGAATTGAAAGAATTAGCCTGCTCGATTCTTATTACGGGATTTCTTCCCTGACATTAACCAATCCGCGGCTAACAGCAATTCTTAACCAAGATCAAAGCAACATAGAACGTATGTTAATTCCTTCTGCGGATACTATTACAAATGAACCAGTTGCAGACAGCAGTTATGCAGCCACAGTTGTTCCCGATACAACACCCCAGTTGACGGTAAGCTATTTGATAGACACAATCCGCATCGTAAACGGTGAAATATACTTTGCAGACAATACACTCAACAGGCCTTTTGAGTATAACCTCAAACAGTTTGAACTAAAAATTGATAAGCTCTCGGAAAACAACACCTCCGTTCCTGTAACCTTTTCACTCAATTTGAATAACCAGGGATTATTTACCGGCGACGTTTCACTTGATATGACAAAACCTGATAATATTGACTTTAAGGGCGCCCTTGACAACCTTAATCTCGTTAGTTTTTCTCCCTATTCAGAATACTTTATTGCTTCTCCTGTTACCTCAGGAAGCCTGAACTATGACATTATGCTGAAGATGGATTCTCTGAGCCTGCAAAACAGAAATGATGTCCGCATAGATAACCTCGTGTTTGGCGACAATACAAGGGACAGCACCGCTGTTAAAGTTCCGGTAAAACTTGCTTTATACCTGCTTAAAGACCCGAAAAATATCATAGCTTTCGATTTACCGGTAAAGGGTAATCCTTCAGACCCCGATTTCAGTCTAAGCAAGATTATCTGGAAGGCGCTGTCGAATTTTTTCATCAAGACTGCCGCGGCACCGTTTAATGCATTGGCCGGCCTGGTTGGAACAACTCCTGATAAGCTTGAAAAAATAACACTGGATTATGGTAGCATCACCCCCGATGACAAACAGAAAGAGATACTTAACTCTATCGCTGAGATTATGCAAAAGAAACCGGACCTGATTTTTATTTTCAGACAATATACCGAACCAGAAAAAGAGAAAGAAACGCTTGCCATTCAAATGGCAAAAAAGGCTTATGCAATATCGGTACTCGGAGCACCGGCCGATTCGGTTCAGACTGTGGACCAGGTTAAAAAAACAGATGATAAAGATGAAAAGTTCCTGGCATACCTTAAAAACCTTGTCCCCGGGGCAGATTCTCTCGATACCGGCGAATTATGCATGAGGCTTTATAAGGATGGTGAGTTGGCCATTCATTTTAACACGCTTGTTTTATCAAGAAATAACTATTTACGCGATTTCTTAACAAGGGAGAAAGGACTGCCGGCAGAAGCGATCAAAATTCAAAATGCCGATTTTAAAAACCTGCCGGTGGAACTGAGGTTCCCGCATTATAAGGTTGAAGTTACAATACAGTAATATAATACGCTGTAAAAGAATTAATTATATGCAAAGTTTTATACAATAGTAAACGAAGATAATTGCAAGGATTATAAACCTTTAAAAAATTGAAAACCAAATAAATCTGATACTATGAACGAATTTGAACCTGTTTGCAAAGAGTTGATAGCGTTGGTTGACCAGTGGGAACCAAATCTGACAGTATTGTCTGAAAAAACTGTTACAAACCGGAAAAATAGTCAGAACCGTTCTATAAAACAGATATTGGGCCATATGTGCGACTCTGCCTCAAATAATACACACCGTACCGTTCACCTGCAATATCAGGGAAGCCCGCTTCAGTTTCCCAATTATGCTTCTTATGGTAACAACGACAGGTGGATTGCCATTCAGAATTACCAGGAGGAAGACTGGAATAACCTGATCGGTCTCTGGAAATATTCAAATATCCATATTGTACATGTATTCAGAAATATAGATAACTCAAAACTCGAAAATGTTTGGGAAGCAGATACGGGCAAATATGTATCTTTAAGATCGGGTATCGTTGACTATCTCAGGCATTTTAAACTGCATCTGGATGAAATCGAGGAGTTGATTGAAGGTAAATAGTGATTGGTGAAAAGTGATTGGTGAATAGTAATTAGTGATTAGTGAAAAGTGATTGGTGAATAGTGATTAGTGATTGGTTGAATAACAATAAACTAATAGCAAAAATTATGAAACGAATGAAAAGAATAATTTATTTAACAACTATTTTTCTGCTGATGAATTATCTAAAAGCAGATGCCCAGCTTACAAAAGTATGGGAGAGCGATACTGTTTTCAGAGGCCCTGAATCAGTGGCATACGATGCTGTGAGAAATTGTCTTTACGTAGGCAATCTTAATACCAATCCCAGGAACGGGATGACCTACAATGAAGATTTTGTTTCTAAAACCGATCTGGATGGTAAAATAATTGAATTAGAATTTGTTAAAAATCTTACCGGCCCAACCGGAATTTGTGTGGCGCAGAACAGACTTTATATTGTTGAAAGATTTGGTGTGGTTGTCTTCAATCTAAGTGAGAATAGGGTAGAGACGAGGTACCGCATTAATGAGCCCCGGTTCCTCAACGATATATCTGTTGATGATATGGGGAATATTTATGTAAGCGTAAGCGACAGCGATGTGATTTACCGGATTTCAGGCAGAAAGGTGGAGCAATGGCTTACCGGTAAAGAAATTGACAAAACCAACGGTGTACTGGCAGATGGTGACAAACTGATTGTAGGTGTGAATTCAGACAGCACTTTAAAGGCGGTAAATATTGCAGATAAAAAAATTACAACCATTGCGCAGCTTCCAAAGGGCATCATTGACGGAATTAAAAAACACAAAAAAGGTTACCTGGTATCTTATTTTGAGGGGAGCTTATACCTGGTTGAAAATACCGGAAAATACACAGAACTGCTGAACACTAGAAATGAGAAAATAAATTGTGCCGATTTTGAATATATCGAAGAAAAAGGCCTGGTTATTATCCCGGCTTTAAGGAATAATAAGGTGTTTATGTATATTCTGGAATAATACTTAAATAATCAATCCTTCATACAAAAAAAAACTTTTTATACCCCATAATAAAGACTTTTATAAATACATTTAGTGCATTATTTAGCATCTAGTGTCATGTCAATTGTCATACTGAACGAAGTGAAGAACATATTTCACGACCTAAGGGAGTAATCTTTATTCTTGAAATACAGAT
>JAFGPL010000035.1 GCA_016936215.1 Bacteroidales bacterium | reverse complement strand
TATACGGCCAGCTCCTGCTGAACTCCCCCAGGACCGGAAGGTAGCAAGGGTAGGCGGTTGTAGCGGCGCGATATAAGTAGCTTACCCTTTTTTTGTGAGACTAAAAATACAAAGCCTCCGATAGGAGGTTTTGTATTTTTATAGTCGAACTAATCCCGATAGCATAGCATATCGGGATAGTGAGTAATAGTGAAATATCATTCCCCTGCTGGAAGCCTTGAATGTTTTAATCCGGACTATAATCTACAGTAAATTTAGTGAAAACAGAAATCCCGATAGCACCGCCTTCTTTTATATTTCAAGAGTCAAAGCCGAGTATCGGGATAGTGAACCAGGAAGAAAAATAATCCATTAAAAAAATCCTGTATCTATTCTGCTAAACAAAAAAAGCTAAATCCATAATTTAGTTAAACTCCCGAAACCTTTCTAAAATTCAATCCACGGGTATTTTTTTCTAATCATGCAATGGGAGCCTGAACTTTGGGCAGCAAGGTTGATATTGAAAACAAGCGGCTCCTGGTCTCGCCAGTATGGCTCAACAAACTTTAGGACATAACCTTTTGCCCCAATGCCTGTAACTTCAATATCAAGATCGTAAAGACAAAGGCAATCACAAAATCCGTCCTCTTCGGCCTCTTCTATTGTCACAGTATCACCAACTAAAGAAAAAGTGCACGATAATTTCTCGGGACAGCAATTAAATCCTGCATTGATGTGCTTTATGTTCAATTTACCTGACGTAGCATCATAGGCATATTGAACACAGCTTACTGTATCAGGGATATTTGGTTCTTCCAGAGTTGATTTATTGTATTTACATGAAGAATGGGTAACCAATTTACCCGAAAAATCCTGATTTATTTGATTTTCATTCTCGCAGGCAATAACGCAAAATAACAGGGGAAGAACTAACGCGGTATAAAAAAGCTTGATTTTCATAACATTTTTTGTTAAAAGTTTAAAGAGTAATGATGAAACAAAACCAAAAAAGGTTGCTTAAGAGATCATCGTTAACTTTAAAAGTCTGAATATGCATCAATTATTTTTAACAATGACTTAACCCACCCCCGGCCTGAAATAATGTGAATAGGCTTTTGGTCCCGGACATTTTTATTTTATCATCAGTATCATCGTAAATTAAAAAAATGTCACAAACCTGTCCGCTTTCGCCTCAGACCGATTTAGCAGGCGGGGGCTCAAAAACTCAAAGTTTCTCAAAGCATAATTAGATGACATCGAAATTCAAACTATCAAAATGAACAAATAATCAGTTAATTTTTAATAACTTTAAGATACTTTTAATAAACCTAAAAATATACGTTATGATTGAAAAACTTATCGGCTCATTAAAATCGGAAGTTGGCGGACAAATCCTGGAACAAACAAAACTTCCTTCAAAAAACCTGAACAAGGTGTTTTCGATAATCGGTGATGTCACCAAAAAAGAGGTAACGGGTAAAATGCTTGGCGGTGACCTTTCCTCAGTAATGAACCTCTTCTCGAACAAACCTAACAATAAGGGGGCAGACCTACTGCAGGGCAATATCGTTTCGGGTGTTGTTTCAAATCTTATTAGCAAGCTGGGGCTTTCAAAAGACATGTCAAACAAAATTGCACAGATTGCTGTCCCTGCCCTTATTAACATGATTACAAACAAAAACAGTAAAACACCAGACGATGATGCATCACCACTGAATGAATTATTTGGTGGAGGAGGTAAGGGAATTGCAAGTGTGGCAAAGGGACTACTCGGGAAATTTTTAAAGTAATCTTTATCTTTTTGAACAATAAAAGATTTCGGTTTTATTATATGCAAAATAAATAGACACTGCCATAACAGTTTTTAACTAAAAAATTAAGTGACATGAAAATAATATTTTACTTATTGGCCATCATATTAATGACCGGATGTGCCGGTAATTCTTCAAAAAAAGAAACTGCTGAAGAACTCGAATCTGTGGAAATTCAAAAAATTGACTCTGTTTCATCAAAACTGGATAGTGCCAGGGGTGAAATCGAAAAATTATCAGGTAAAGTTGATCAATTAATTGATGAATTATAAACTTTAAATTCACGTATATGAAATCTTTGAAATATAGTATACTAATGTTACTGTCAGCTCTTTTCTTTTTGTTGGGAGCAGACGCAATTGCCCAACCGGGAAAAGCAGTTGCCGACTCCTCCAAATCTATGGTAAAAAAGGAGGGTCAAAAGCAAGACCACAAAACCCGCCAGAAAGGTTCTGAGAAACAACAACAGGCCGGGTCTATGCAGAAAGATGCAAAAACCCAAGAAGTTTCAGAGGAAAAATATAAAGATGATACTCATGGTGACACTGTGAAGCAACAGACTGAAAAAGTTGAAGGGAGTCAAGGCCGCGCTTACGGTAAGGACAAGGACGGAATGGAAGGTAAAGATTTTGGCCAGACAAGGGCTGAACAGGCAAAAATGAAACAGGACATGAAGAAAGAGGAACTGCATGAATCTGTAGCAGAAGGTGAAGAAAAAGTGGTTCAGGCACGAAATAAAATCAGAGAAGCGAAAGAGAAGCTGGAAAAGGATAAGAAGGAAAAGAAAATTTCAGAGGCTGAATACCAAGCAAAAAAAGAGAAAATAGATGAAGCCGAAAATGCTGTTAATGAACTTGAACAAAAAATTCAGGAAACCAAAGAAATAAATGAGTGATATTCAAACAATAAGAATTAATGTCAGTAAATTGAAGCATATCTTTACCGGTGTTAGCCCTGTCAGGGTTTGAGACCCTGACAGGGTTAAAGGCCGGATTATACTAAAAAGTCTACAATGACATAATGTTTAACTCATATGGCGAAATAGATAAACAATTTGCATTGAATTTCTTAAATCGTCCATAAACTTCCACCTACCTGACTGAAAAACGTATAAGTTACATTAATTCAATAACTTTCTACGTTGATCTTTTTTCCTAAAATCATATCTTTATACCTGTCATCCATTTTATCCTGCCATCCGATTAAATATTTTGTAAACGGACTGATCTCAAGTTTTTCTATTTTGCGATACGGGAAAGCCATAATCTCGTTAGGGAATTCCTGCATCGCGAATTTTTTCTTTTTTCTACCCTGCCTGTCCTTGTCCCACGGTGCGATATACAGGTCAAGCGCGCCAAAAAGGTGCAGAAATTCATGGGCAATCACCGGGGTATTTTTGAAGCTCACCACCGCATATTCAATATTGTAATCTTCAGCGGTGTGCAAGGCTACAGACACTTCATCGGTATAGTAGTTATTGATAAAATACATCAGTGCCACATTATCCGTTTTGTAAATATCCCTTAACCGGGCTACAAGTTTATCCCTGTCGAGTGGCTGAATTTTTGTCCTGGTAATCTTTGAAGTATCCGGGCCCAGGGATTTGGCGGCTGTTTTTGCTATCATATCAGCCCATTTGTCAACAGATTTTATGCCCGAAGCCGATGACTGTCCGAAAAGCGTAGGAGTGAGGTTTTTTCTGGCAAGCTTATTATCTATCGGAATTACCCCTTCATTTTCATGACAGACCAAATCAATGTTAAGAAAAATACTGTCTTGCAAGGCCTGCTCCTCTATCCAGTTTATCGCGCTGTTAACGGAATCCATGGCCGAAAAAATATCATATTCGGTCCACGGTTTGGTCTCCTTCGAATCAACAAATATGGCATAGAGAATTACATGCCCCCTGAGGGTTTTACACACATTGTTATTTACTGTTGGTATGCGGTATACCAGGTCTTTATCGGCAGATTGAAAGTTAATGACTGAACAGGAGATCATCAGCACGATTATAAAAGTAACAATAAATATCTTTTTCATTTCGGGTGTTTTTTATGTTCAGGATTCATTTTACAAAATCTGTTCCAAATTAACCGATACATTAAGCAGCGATCATACATAATCGTCTCAATTTTTTTGAAAATTAATTTTTATGCACTATTATTGAGGGTGCTTTTATGACATCTGTAAAAACTGATATCCCTATATTCAAATGAATGCAATAGAAATTTCGCAGGTTACCAAAACCTTCGGCCAGCTAAAAGCGGTCAATAACCTTTCACTCGCTGTCCCGCAAGGCAGCATTTACGGTTTTATCGGCCCAAACGGGTCGGGCAAGACAACCACCATCAGAATGATCATGAACATCCTGTATCCCGATGCTGGAACTATAAAAATTATGGGGCAGACCATATCGGGAAGCCGTTTGGAGGGTGTCGGCTATCTGCCCGAAGAACGCGGCCTTTATAAAAAAATGAAAGTTAAAGAACTGCTGCAGTTTCATGGCCAACTTAAAAACGGGCAACACATCAGCAAAGAAATAACATACTGGCTCGAAAAATTCGAACTCACAGCATGGACGAACAAGAAAGTGGAAACCCTGAGCAAGGGGATGAGCCAGAAAATACAATTTATTGCTACCATTATTGACCGTCCGAAAATTATCATCCTTGACGAACCTTTCTCGGGCCTTGACCCGGTAAATGCCGAGATTATAAAATCGGCAATACTCGAACTCCAGTCCCAGGGCTCAACCATAATATTCAGCACACACGATATGCATATGGCGCAACGTATGTGCGATTATATCTTTATGATCTACAAGGGAGAAAAGGTACTTGATGGCACTCCTACATCCATACAGGACAAATACGGCACAGACACACTGCACCTGCAGACAGAGATGGGCGCCAAAGCCCTCACCGGTATCGAGGGCATTGATAAAGTGAACGACTATGGCCAGATGCAGGAAGTGCGCATCAAACAGGGTGCAGACACACAACAGATACTTGCCGCCCTTCTCAACAAAACAAGAATTACAAAATTTGAAATCACCAAACCGTCGCTGCATGATATTTTTATCAGGATTGCCCGGCCAGAAATAAAGGAGGAACCACAACATGCGTAAAATTCTTATACTCGCGCTCAGGGAATTCAATACCGCTGTTCGTACCCGCAGTTTTATCATCGGCCTCGTGATAGCCCCCGTTTTGATGTTCGGGAGCATATTTGCCATTAATATTTTTAAAGACAAGGTAAACATTGATGACAAGAAAATCGTCGTGATTGATCATACCGGACTGCTTGCGCAATCGCTTATTGAAGCTGCTGAAATGCGTAACCGGAATGAAATTTTTGACACAGAAACAAAGGAACAGGTAAAGCCAGCCTATCTTTTTGAAATTGCAACGCCGGATACCGTGAACCCCTTTCAGCAAAAACTCGAATTGTCTGATAAAATAAGGAATAAAAAACTGCATGCTTTTATTGAAATCGGGCCCGATGTAATCCATCCCGGGGAAAATGCCGAGGCTTCAAAAATAAAATATTACTCCGAAAACTCGCTGATGGACGATATCAGAGGATGGATCAACAATCCGTTAAATAACCGGATAAGGCAGTTGCGAATCACTGAGTTGAACCTGGATGCCGCACAGGTGCAAAATCTCTTTCACTGGCACAATGCAGAGGGGCTGGGCCTTGTGTCGAACGATGCAAAAACCGGCAACATCGAAGAAGCCAAAGAAAGCAGCGTGGTAGAGACGATATTCATACCCTACTTCCTGCTGATGCTTATGTTTATGATCGTCCTGCTCAGCGCAGTGCCGCTTCTCAGCGCGGTGATGGAGGAAAAAATCGAACGCATTGCAGAAGTGTTGCTCGGATCGGTTACCCCCTTCCAGTTTTTAATGGGCAAAGTTCTCGGCGGAATAAGCATTTCGCTTGCCGGCTCGGCCATTTACCTAATCGGAGGGGCGGTGCTTGCCACGCGCACCGGATATGTAGATTCGCTTCCCTGGCATGTTATTCCCTGGTTTATAGTTTACATGCTTTTAAACGTGGTGATGATCGGGTCTATCATGGCAGCGCTTGGCTCTGCATGCAATGATAACAAAGATGCCCAGTCGCTTCAGTTTCCGGCCATGTTACCCATTATTCTCCCCATGTTCCTGATGATGCCGGTTATACAGGATCCGCTGAGCAGCTTTTCTACAGGTTTATCGCTCTTCCCCCTGTTCACACCCATGCTGATGATACTCCGCCTGGCATCGCCGGTTACGATACCACTCTGGCAACCATTTGCCGGTCTGGCTGGTGTTATCCTGTTCACGGTTCTTTTTGTCTGGCTTGGGGGCAAAATATTCAGGACTTTCATCCTGCTGCAGGGTAAAAGACCCAGCTTGCCTAACCTTATAAGGTATGCATTCAGAAAGTAAGTATTAAACGAGGTATTGAAATAATAGGAAAAGAGGAACATCATTAACCGGTTATCACCATATCCATACGGATATCTGAGGGTGTTACCGGTACAGTGTCAACAAGCTGAAAATCAAAACACACCCCTGTTTTAAAGGCTTTTATTTGTGGAAGCAACTTATCGTAATATGCCTTTCCGTGCCCAAGTCTGTTGTTGTTGCTGTCAAATGCGACACCGGGGATAATGGCCAGGCCAATTTCATCATAATCACCAAAAACTTCCCCTTCCGGCTCAGGAATACTCATTCCCTTTCCCGGCTTCATATTTTGCACACCGGTAAATAGCTTTAACTCAAGGAAATTATCATTGATAACAGGTAACACGAAACGCTTTTCTGACTTGTGCTTCAGTATAAATTCATGGGTTTGCACCTCATCCGGCAACGACCAGTATATGAGAATTGTGGATGCAGTATTAAAAATTTCAAGATTTTCAACCTGTGAAAAAACAGCATTGGATTTTTTAAGGCGTTCCGATGCAGGCAATTGCGCCTTAAGCTTTTTAATCTGCAATCTTAATTCACGTTTTCTTTGGAAAATATCACTTCCCATCATCATAATTTTTTACAAAGTTTGTTTTTTTCCGGTTCTTTTTGTTAAACCTTTAATATTTTAGCACCATGTTTTTCATTTGTAAGCACTAACATGCTGTATTTATCCCACGTGAAATTCATTTAATTATGTATAGAAAGAATAAAGCATTTGTACTGGCAAGCAGGCCATTTGGAGTTGCCACCACAGATAATTTCCGTCTTGTTGAAACAGTAATGCCCGTTATTGAAGAAAAAAAAGTTCTTATAAAATCGAAATATATTTCGGTAGACCCATACATGCGCGGAAGAATGAACGAGGGAAGGTCGTATGTTGCACCATACAAATTAAACGAACCGATAACAGGCGACATCATCGGGGAGGTTGTTGAATCTGCCCTGCCTGCCTTTAAGAAAGGTGACATGGTGCACGGGGAATTAAACTGGCAGCTTTATAATCTGGCAGATGCTTCTGAAATTACTTTGCTCGACACGACCATCACCCCGCTTTCTGCTTATCTTGGAGTGCTTGGACTTACCGGGCTGACAGCCTATTTCGGACTTATTGAAACAGGAAAGCCTTCTAAAGGTGAAACTGTTGTAATTTCGGGTGCTGCAGGTGCGGTAGGCACTGCAGCAGGACAAATTGCCAAAATAAAGGGTTGCAAAGTTATGGGCATTACAGGCAGCAATGATAAAGTAAACTTTTTGAAACAGGAGGCAGGGTTCGATGATGCCGTCAACTACAAAGAGGCCAAAAACCTGAGAAAAGCCTTAAACCAACTCTGTCCCGGAGGCATTGATATATACTTCGACAATGTAGGGGGTGAAATTTCAGATAGTGTAACCTACCTCACCAACGATTTTGCAAGGATTATTGTATGCGGGCAGATCTCACAGCTTAACCAGTCAAGAATGCCTGTTGGACCGAGGCTACAGGGTATCGTCCTTGTTCGCAGGCTGCTCATCAAAGGGTTTATTGTATCGGATTATAAAGAACAATTCGGTGAAGCTTCTGTTTTATTGAAAAAGTGGTTCACAGAAGGCAGGCTCATGCATAAGGAAACAATTATTGAAGGATTTGAAAAACTTCCCGAAGCATTTATGGGATTGTTTCGGGGTGACAATACCGGAAAGATGATTGTAAAAGTTGATTGAGTTGCCATAAAAAAAACGAAATTTACATTTTAAACAATAATGCACTTTAAAAACTGTTTTAAAGTTGTTTTTCTGATAATAAAATGGATTCTCTGACACAGGCAATTCTTGGGGCAGCAGTTGCCGAAGCTGCAATAGGAAAAAAAGAAGGAAATAAGGCAGTATGGTGGGGGGCAGCGATTGGCACCCTGCCCGATCTCGATGTTTTTGTAGCACGCTTTTTCGATCCGGTGAGAAGCCTGCTATTTCACAGGGGAATAAGCCACTCCCTGCTATTTATGATTTTAGTATCACCCTTAATTGGCCTGGTACTTAAAAAAATTTACAGTAAATCGGCAACAACCCTTAAACAATGGGGTTTTATGGCTTTTCTTGTACTGGCCACCCATGTGTTGCTCGACCTTTTTACCACATACGGCACAGGAATTTTCGAACCCTTTTCAAACATGAGGATTGAATGGAGCACCATTGCTATAATTGATCCTTTTTACACAGTACCCCTGCTTTTAAGCCTCATCGTAATTTTATTCCTTAAAAGAGATAAGCGGATACGAAGAATTGCAGGCATTGCAGGTTTGACAATCAGCACTGTATACCTCATGCTTACCGTTGTAAATAAATTTCATATCAACCATGTTTTCAAAAGTCAGTTGGCCGCCCAGGGAATTGAATATTCACAATTGAAAACAACTCCCCTTCCACTCTCCAATTTTCTGTGGATGGGACTTGCAAGATATGATGACGGTCATTACCTTGGGCTTTACTCTCTTTATGATACTTCAGGATTTATTGAATTTGAAGAGATAAAAAGAAACGATTTTCTGATCTATCATCTTTTAAAAGATAAAAGAATAAGAAACCTTACAAGGTTTTCAAAAAATTATTATTCGGTAAAATTTGTAAACGGGAATCTTTTATACAGCGACCTACGCTTTGGGAGGATGGGGTTTGAAAAACACTCACCGTTTATCTTTTCGTTTACGATTAGTCACGATGGAGAAAAACTTTCAATAAAAGAAACCGAAATGCCCGGCCGCATGCCTGAGGATTTTTTCAGCAGGTTCATTAAGCGTATTTTCGGCCATATTGATCAGGCGGATAATACCGGTGAAATTACCCAACCCCATTTGCCTTAAATAGTGGCTGTCTTTAAAGTCCGCATACTTCGTTGCACTCGTCCTCAAAAAGGTCATTTACGCATGGTAAATTCCCTTTATTCGGACTTCACGCGCCTCGTCTGCGAACTTTAAAGAACAGCCACACGACTTTAAGAACAAACACTAAATAAGGAATAACATCAGCCTTGTTAAAATATTTGCCGGAATGATTTGATTGCTAATTAATTTTCATTTAGTTTTGCATAAATTTTAATTCATGGATTACGATTATAACACACAAAGAAACAGGTTGGTACTTCCTGAATACGGGAGAAATATACAACGTATGGTAGAGCATATTCTTACCGTTGATGACAAGGAAGAGAGAAACCGTTTGGCGAAAGCCATTATTACAATTATGGGGAGCATGAACCCTCACCTGAGGGATATCAGTGATTTTAAGCACAAACTATGGGACCATCTTGCCATCATGTCGAACTTTAAAATAGACATTGATGCACCCTATGAGATGGTTACCCCCAAGATTTTTTCAGAAAAACCAAAGTACATGACCTATAAGAACCATGTAATAAAATTTAAACATTATGGCAGCCTAATAGAAAAGATGATTGAAGAAGCCGTAAAAATGCCTGAAGGAAAAGAAAAAGAAGAACTGACAAAACTAATTGCCAACCACATGAAAAAATCTTACCTTACATGGAACAAAGATGTGGTAGACGACGCGCTAATATTCAAAGACCTTGCAATACTTTCCGGCGGCAGGTTGCATATTGATGAGAACACCAGACTGAATGATTCGAGGGAAATATTTAAAAACAAAAAACGAAAAATTCAGAAGAAGAAATAGTACATTTAACATGAACCTTTCTGCACCCAATGAGTTCATTTAAAATAAATGGCGGCAAACCACTTAAAGGCGAATTAGTTCCACAGGGGGCCAAAAACGAAGCATTACAGGTGATATGTGCCACCCTGCTCACTCCCGAAAAAGTTACCATAAACAATATTCCCGACATACTTGATATCCGGAATCTTATTGATCTTTTAAAGTCAATGGGAGTTGAAGTACAACGTACATCACCGATACAATATACATTTTGTGCCCGTGAGGTTGACACCCTGTTCATGCTATCGGATGAATTCAAAAAACGAAGCGCCAGCCTTAGAGGTTCTGTTATGATCGTAGGCCCTCTGCTGGCAAGGTTTAAAAAAGCTTATATACCCAAACCGGGAGGTGACAAGATCGGGAGAAGAAGGCTTGACACACATTTTAACGGATTGATTGCCCTTGGTGCAAAATTCAATTTTGACCTGAAGGATGATTTTTACAGCGTGGAAGCTGATCAACTTCACGGTGAATATATGCTGCTTGAAGAAGCTTCAGTTACCGGGACAGCCAACGTTATTATGGCCGCAGTCCTGGCCAGAGGAAAAACCACCATATACAATGCTGCCTGCGAACCATATATCCAGCAACTTTGCAGGATGCTTGTCTGTATGGGTGCGAAAATATCCGGCATCGGCTCAAACCTTTTAACCATAGAAGGGGTAGAAAGCCTTTCGGGTTGTGAGCATACCCTGCTGCCCGACATGATCGAGGTTGGTAGCTTTATTGGCCTTGCTGCGCTTACAAGGTCTGAAATAACCATCAAAAACGTGTCTTTCCCAAATCTTGGCATCATCCCCAAAGCATTCGGGCGGCTTGGGATACAGTTTAAGGTGGTAAACGACGATATCTTTATTCCTGCACGTGAACATTACGAAATTGAAACCTTCATTGACGGCTCGATCATGACCATTGACGATGCACCCTGGCCCGGGCTTACCCCCGACCTGTTAAGCGTTGTTCTGGTAGTTGCGACACAGGCAAGGGGAAGCATCCTTATACACCAGAAAATGTTCGAGAGCAGGTTATTTTTCGTTGACAAACTTATAGACATGGGCGCCCAGATCATCCTCTGCGATCCGCACAGGGCAACTGTTATTGGTTTGGACCACCATATCCGCCTTCGCCCCACCATTATGACTTCACCCGATATACGTGCCGGCGTGGCGCTGCTAATTGCCGCACTCTCAGCCGACGGCACAAGCATTATTCACAATATCGAACAGATAGACCGCGGTTACCAGGATATTGACAAGCGGTTGAATGCAATAGGGGCTGAGATTGAAAGAGTTTAACCCTTAATTATTGTCCGGCAGATCTCTGCATCAACATCAGCATAGCTATTATCTTTGAATACGTATTTGTAGTCCGTAATCCGGGTTAGAATACTCTTTTTAATTGACTGTCTTATGTTTACAACACATCTCCTTTCCCAAAACACTCTCTAAAACCAAATCTGTAATAGGTGACATGTTCATTTTCAATTACAGAAAATTGAACATTTTTCGGAAAATATTACCCTTTTGTTGCCAATAATACCCGATTTTCAGACTTTCTTCTATTCTGTGAAATATCAAATTATCAAATCTTTAACCTAATAAAAACCTAAAACAAATTTTTATGGAACTACTAAAAACAAAATTTAAATGCAGAAGGATAGTAAAAGCGTTTAGGAGCGGGACATTATTTTTGCTCATAAATCTGTGTATGCTTCCTCTTTATGCCCAGGTTAAAGTGAACGGGTTTGTAAAGGATGTTGAGAATCAACCCCTGGTCGGTGCCACAGTAGTCATTAAAGGAACTACTACAGGGACAGTAACTGATTTAAACGGGAATTTTTCTTTAGAAGTGCCTGATTTGAATGCTGTTCTTATAATTTCTTATGTAGGATATCTAACAGAAGAATTTCAGCTTAATGGCCTGGATAAAATTGAAGTTACGCTTGTAAACGACATTACAGGCCTTGATGAAATTGTTGTCATTGGCTACGGCTCCCAGAGAAAAAGGGATTTGACCGGATCGGTCGCTACAGTAGATAACGAACGGTTAATTGACATTCCAGCCACAAATCTCACTGCCGCTTTGCAGGGTTCTGTAGCAGGATTGAGCATCAATACTTCATCGGGGGCACCCGGTAGCGGTTCAAATATCCTGGTGAGGGGAGTAAAATCTATTCTCGCGTCAAACAACCCACTTGTAATTATTGATGGTATCCCCGGTGGCTCTATTGACGATATACACCCGGCAGATATAGAAAACATACAGGTACTTAAAGATGCTGCTGCTACATCCATTTATGGCTCCAGGGCATCTGGCGGTGTTATTATCATTAGTACCAAAAGAGGAAAATCGGGTAAAGTAACAGTGAACTACAACGGTTACTATGGTTTTTCTTTCGTGGGAAAAAAAGTAGATGCTTTGTCTGCAGAAGAATATGTCGCCAAAAAAAGGGAAATCTACCGTCTGGAAAATTCCTCTGTAAATAATCCGTCTTTTATGAGCTATGATAGTTCTCTGACTATTCCCATAAGTGAGATATTAGCACAGAATGAACTTGAAATGTATAACCTCGGAAAGTCATATAACTGGCTGGATGAAATTACAAGGAATGCACCAGTACAAAGCCACAACCTGACCTTGTCGGGTGGCGATGAAAAAACACAGTATTTTTTATCTGCCAGCATGGTTGACCAAACCGGTATCATTCATAAATCGGGGTTTAACCGCTACTCGGTGCGTGCCAACATCTCAAGCAAATTCACCAATTGGGTAAAAGTCGGAACCAACATTTTGCTTACAAGGTCGGCTCAGGAGGAGGTGCCTGGTGGCATCTTCACATATTCTTACCAGTTAAGCCCGCTTGGAAAAAAGTATGAAGATGAAGAAAACCAGGAAGAATACGCACTCTATCCGATGTATCCTGATGAATTCATTGCCAGTCCTTTTACCGAAATTGAAATTATTAACAAAACACAAAGAACCAAATTGCTGAACAGCACCTTTATTGAACTGAACCCTCTTCAGGGTTTAACATATCGTTTAACATTAAATACCTTGCTCGAAGATAGGAAACACAATTACTTTGTTCCTCTCAACACAAGACAGGTGCAGGCATTTGATAAAGCAGAAAATGCTTCGATTGATTATGAAGACAGGATTAACCTGAATTTTGAAAATCTGATAACTTACAATAAAACCATCGGAAAACATAACCTCACAGGGACATTTGTTTTTGCAACCGAAGATTATAAGAGAGATTATTTATGGGCCTACGGGCGCAATTTCGGAAGCGATTATTACGGGTGGTCGGCGCTTGAATATGGGCAGGTAGATTTCAGGGACATGAACAGCGATGAGGAAAAAACATTCCTTGAATCTTATGTTGGCAGGTTTAATTACAACTATAACGGCAAATACCTCCTTCAGCTTTCCCTTAGGAACGACCGGTCATCAAAGTTCAGCAAGGAAAACCGTAATGCAGTATTTCCCGGGGTTTCGCTCGGCTGGGTAATAAGTGATGAAGCGTTTATGAAAAGTGTTTCGGTTATTAATAACCTGAAATTAAGGTTATCATGGGCTAAAACAGGAAACCAGGCCATTGGCTACAGGGACAGGTTTAACACCGGTACCAAGGTATATTATACCACCGGACAAGATGCACTGGGACAAATTGTGGAAGGTTTTACCCAGATATCGCTTGCAAATAAAGACCTTAAGTGGGAAATATCTTCAGAAATTAATTCAGGTATAGACTTTCAGCTCTTTAACCACAGACTTTCAGGCGCATTGGAACTTTATAAAACCCTTACCACCGATTTGCTCTGGAACCAGTCCATAAGTCCTATAACCGGTTTTACATCTATCAGGAACAATATCGGCAGCCTTGAAAACAAAGGAATTGAATTATCACTGAACGGGATTGTTATAGATCATTCAGACTTTTCTTTAAAGGCATATTTAACTTTCTCGGCCAATAAAAACAAAATAATTGACCTTGACGGCACAAAAACAGATGATGTTGCAAACCGGTTATTTATAGGTGAACCGGTTGGGGTAATCTATGATTATGTTTTTGACGGAATTATGCAGACTGGTGAAGAAGCGCCGGTGTCAATGCCGCAATTAATAGCCGGGGAAGCCAAAGTAAAGGACATTGGCAGTTTCAAAGAGCTTGAAGACGGCAGCAGTGTAAGGACAAATATACCGGACAGCGTAATTAACGAAGCCGATATGACCATTATCGGGCAGGTACATCCCCAGTGGTACGGGAGCTTTGGGATTACAGTCAATTATAAAAACTTTGATTTTTCTGCTTTTATTAACCATGTTCATGGCACTAAGCGCAGAATTCCTGTAAATATTTCAGACAGGCCCCACTCTATGGATATTCCATACTACACCGATGAAAATCCAAACACACAGTATGGAAGACCAAGCTGGCCAAAGGACCTGGGAAGGATAGGAAACCAATATGGATATTTGTCTTATTATGTTGATGGCTCATACACAAGGTTGCAGGACGTAACCCTTGCATATAATTTTTCAAATGCCTTGCTTACCAGGGCTGGAATCAATAAAATCCGGCTGTACCTTACAGGCCAGAATTTATTTACAATTACCGATTATAAGGGCTATGATCCTGCCTATGAATATACCAATAACCAGACAGGGGGCCGTATTGACATGCTGGCCGGGTATCCTACGCTTAAAAACATAATTTGTGGCATAAACATAACCTTTTAGTTAACCTTTAAACATAAAAATATGAAAAAACTACTATATATTGCTGCTTTACTAACGGTAATTTGCAGTTGCGACGATAAACTGGATATTACCCCGCGCGATTTTGTAAATACCGATGGTTTATTTTCAAACGACCCGAATATATTGCTGGGGGCAATAAACTCTATATTTGATGAATGGTTTGACAGGGGACGGAACATTGATAACTGGGGGCCTTGGGAACATGTTGGCACAGACCTTGGCACCTATGATGAATACCGGTATGAACGAAAAGACAATACCGAACTATACTGTTATTATGACAACAGGATGAACCCTGAAGCCCAGGCCATAAACCGGTTATGGAATTTTGAATACCGTATTGTCAACAAAGCTGCCCGTATTATCCAATCTGGGAAAGATGAAGCAATAATTAACGACCCTGTTGCACAAAGAGCGGTATCAGAAGCAAAATTCTTTTGGTGCCTTGCCTATTACGAATTATTCATGAATTTTGGAGATGTGCCCATGTTGATTGATCCTGTTGATGGCCCGCGCGATGATTTTGAGCGTACCCCCGTAGAAGAGATCATTCCGGTAATTGAACAATACCTGCTTGAAGCCATCGAAGTACTCGACGAGAACACCTCAGATGCGCGTGTAAGTAAAAATGCCTGTCGCATGCTTCTTGCAAAAGTATATATGGCTGCAGCCGGCGATGTATACCAGCAACCAGGGGAAGTAGCCGGGCCTGAATCTGCGTACTGGTCGAAAGCAGAAGAGATTGCAGAAGATATTATCGAATCAGGGACATTTCAGCTTATAAAAGAAAAATCGGGCCCCCATGCCAATGACAACGATACGGTAAAAGGCCCGGTAAACTGGAATATAGCGGGCTTTCCGGGTATTCGCGAAGGAATGCAGCAAAAATACATGGTACGGCACTCCAACTATTTCTCGTGCCTTTTCCAAAACGACTTCGAAGGGCCGGAACAGGGGAATACCGAAACTATCTTCAGAATTGCGTTTAATGGCCAGGATGACAACTACGGAAGAAATTATATCCGGTTGATTTGGATGCCTTACATTGCCAGGGCCAACGGCATAACACGAGATCTCTATCAGGGCGGCCGAACCTGGGGAAGGACAAAAATGACAGACTATATGTGTTATGATATCTGGGATTACCAGGACCATAAAAGAGGTGAAAATTACGACCTGAGGAAACACGGAACCTATAAATACCACTATTACTTTAATGACGAAGGTGCGCTTAAAAATAGTTTTCTTTACGTAAGAAGGTTTACCGACCCAAACAACGCTGTTGACTCGCTTTATGGATGGAGGGAACTGACAGCAGAAAGTCCGGCTTCACGCACAGGTGTTACCGGCACCATCGTAGTTGGTGATAAAATAAACTGGGGCAATAACGGGGAAAAATATTTCACTGCTGATTACCTGGTAGTAAATGACGATTCGGTATTTGTCCAACCCATAATTACCAATTATGCAGGTGCACCAGGCAACAGCAAATGGGGTATCCCATATTACGAAGAATGGTTCCCGAAAAGGGTTTATTACCAAGGCGACACAATCTGGGGACCCAGGCCGGGTGATGAGTTCTTCCCAAGATCGCAGCAAGACTGGCAGTCGGCAGCCATTGGGTGTACCAAACATTCTTACTGGGTGAGGAATACAGAGGGCACAGCCATCTCACAATCAGAGGTTGACGCATTTGTAAAATCTTCAGGCGGCCCCGGTGATATTATCCTTTTCAGATATGCAGAAGCTTACCTTATTGCAGGTGAAGCTGAATTTCACCAGAATAAACTTCAGGAAGCATCTGACCATTTTAATGAAGTAAGAAAAAGGGCATTCAACAACGGAGATGTGCCGGTAAAATGGCAAATTGAGCCTAACGAAATAACCATTGACTGGATACTTGATGAGAGAGGGAGAGAACTGTTTACAGAAGAATATAGGTGGTTTGAAATAAAAAGGCTGAAAAAATGGGACAGGGTAATGAATTACAATATCCTGGCAAAAAACAATTTTCAGTATTCAAAACATCGCTTGCGCCCGGTTCCGCTCTTAGTTATTGAAGTTAATAAAGGTAACCCTGAAGGGATGTATCAAAATCCTGAGTATAATTAGTGTCTGTCCTTAAAGTCGTGTGGCTGTTCTTTAAAGTTCGCAGACGAGGCGCGTAAAGTCCGAAAAAAGGGATTTTACCATGCGTAAATGACCTTTTAGAGGACGAGTGCAACGAAGTATGCGGACTTTAAAGACAGCCACTAATTAGTAATGCGAATTTAGAGTTAAAAAAAATTATGTATTCTCCATAGTTATTACAGAGAAGCTTCAATTGAATCGTTATCCCCCGCTGGCGGGGGCAGGGGGTGGAAAAATCAATTTTATGAAAGCAAATAAATCAAATTATTTACTATACAATAAAAAATTACAACCATTTGCAAACCGGTTGAGAAAAGACATGACAAAAGCCGAAGCATGTCTTTGGAAATTTGTTTTGAGAAGCCGCATGATGCTGGGTTATCAATTTCGCAGGCAAAGACCGGTGTTAAATTATATTGCTGATTTTATGTGCAAGGAGCTAAGACTTATTATTGAGGTGGATGGAGGCAGTCATAATGATGATGAAATTTATAGGAATGATTAAAAAAAACAGAGAGAATTGGAAAAAGCCGGATTCACGGTTTTAAGGTTTTCAGATGAGGAGGTATTAAAAGTTATAAATAATGTTACCAGAACATTGGAAGGGTGGATTGAAGAAAGTGAAATGAAAATCCACCCCCAACCCCCGCCAGCGGGGGATAGACGCTGATTAACTGATTTACTTTGATAAAATGTTTTAACCCTTAATTCGCATTAGTAATAAATAGTTTGTTGATAATTATTCAATAGGCTGTGTAAAAAGTCAATAAGTAACCTCATTGAGGGAGGCACAACCGAAGCAATCTCCTGAATAATGCAAGATTGTCTGCCTGGATGTACCAGTCAGACAGGCCTGCCTGGCTTGGCAGACAGGCTTCACTTCGTTCGCAATGACGGTTTCAAAATAAATGACTTTTTACACAGCCTCTTTGTAATTTGTTCAAAATAAACAGATATGAATAAGATATCATTTTGTAAAAGAACCATAAGCTTTTCATTTACCGTGATTATTTTGCTGATAACTGCATCCTGCAATAAAAATGAAATCATTGACCCGTTCTGGGACATAAACATTAACTGGGACAAAAGTACGGTTACCAGCATGCTCGATACAGAAACTAAAAGCGGCAAACACTTAAATTGTGTGTTTTCATTTGAGAAAGAATTCTACATAAAAAATAAAGACATGGATGCCAGGGTAAAAGCAAGTTTATCATATCCTGTATTTAAGCAGGACAGATTGAAACGATTACAATATTCGCTAATCGCCGAGTTCAAAAACGAAACAATCCCCTGCTTCAATCCCAATTTTTTTGAGTTTTTTAAAACCAGGATGATCTCTGGCTATGGTCATCCTGCTGAAGAAATTTTGCAGGAAGAAACCATTAAACTGGAGTGGGACCTTAAAAATTATATAACAGTAGAAACCACCGTGTTTAAAGAAATTAATCATTATTATATTTCAGTGGCTCAAAAAAATTAGTAATTCAATTTATTTTTAGTTATTTTATAACCTGATAAATAAGCCTCTAAAATTTTCAACATGGTGATAAACAAATATTTAAATACAAGTAAAGTATCATTCAGGCTTACTTTCTTTGTTTTCTTATTTGTTTTTTTTCAGGTAAATGGCGAGAATTATAATTTTTCACATTTGCATGTTGAAGACGGCCTATCGCAAAGCACGGTATTTTCGATATACAAAGACCAAAAAGGTTTTATATGGTTTGGCACCCGCAGGGGACTAAACAGGTACGACGGCTACGACTTTGAATATTTTATGCACGATGTAAAAAATCCAAATTCAATTAATTCGGATATAATCTATTCCATCATCGGTGATAAAAAAGACAACCTGATCATTCAGACAGATATTTCTATAAATTACTTTAACAGGTACCTTGGCAAGATTTCGCCGATTCCAACTTACGAAAGATTCTGGAACTTTATCAAGGACCGCGAAAACAACATTTGGGCTTGTTCTGCATCGGGTATATATATTTTTAACGATCATAACCTGACCTTTGACACAATTGAACACAGTGACCCTTTTACAGGCTTATTTGACCTGACACTGGATAAAAGCAATAACATATGGCTTACAGGTGCACAGGGTGTTATCTGTTATAACCCCGGTAACCGGGAATACAAGATTTATGAAATAACCGGTTACCCACAACCGGAAATGGAAAACATTTTTATTGAAACCGGTAATGACGGAAGATTATGGATATGCCTGAGAAATGGCGAGCTGTTGTATTTTGATGAAGATACCAAAAGTTTTACGAGGTATGCATACAATAAACCTGAAAAAAACATTCTTGTAACAAGTTTTGGCAATGGGCTTAACAATACCATCATTGTGGGAACCGATGGAAATGGTATCATCCAGATAGACGCCATGAACGGGGAGCAGAAAAATTATAACCATGTGCCCGATAACAAATCGAGCCTATCCAGCAATACCATTTATTCGATATTTGCAGATAATAAACTGGGCATTCTTTGGCTCGGCTCTTATATGGGGGGCATAGATTATTATTATCACTACGATAAAGGCTTCAATTTCATATACCACGAACCTTATAACAAAAAAAGTATCATCAACAACAATATCAGGAGTCTGTTCAATGATAATTTAAATAACATCTGGATAGGCACAAGGCAGGGCA
The DNA here is from genome assembly GCA_016936215.1 of Bacteroidales bacterium. GTDB lineage: Bacteria > Bacteroidota > Bacteroidia > Bacteroidales > UBA10428 > JAFGPL01. The sequence goes on along the minus strand of JAFGPL010000035.1, from coordinate 20,868 downwards.
TATCGGTTATTGATCAGGCTAACAACGTTATTGCTGAATATTCGCAGCAAAAACTTCTTGCTGCAGGCATTACCAATCCCATAGTTACAGAAATGTGGCAGGACCCTTCAGGCTATATCTGGATATGTTCCTATAAAGGCGGCATAATCATATATAGTCCGTCACAAAACAAATTCCTGCCTGTTTCACGGGTATATCCCAATATTAACCTTCCTGATAATCTTGGGATATTTGATATGATGATGGACAGCAAAGAAAATATATGGATAGCCACCGATAAGGGCACATACCTTATTCCCCGTAATAAGAGCGCATTTATTTTTGACAATAATTTTTCAAAAAAAATAATCGAAGACAGGGCAGGCAGAGTATTTATCGGCACAGCCTATAACGGTATGTTTATGGTAACCCATACATTACAGATTACCGAAGTTGCTTTTAAAGGCCCGGGCGATTCAGAAAAAATTGCCAGAATAAATACCCTTTTTGAAGATTCGGAAGGTAATATCTGGATTGGTACAGGGGGAAAGGGAGTTGTCAAATATAACCCGACCTTAAATATTTCAGAACATCTTACAGTCGAAGAAGGATTGCCTGACAACAATATTGCGGGTATAATTGAAGACAACAACCATATAATCTGGACAACAACTTACAGTGGTTTGGCCAGGTACTATAAAGACAAAAAAAGATTCAAGCACATATATCTTGAAAAGATGATAAAAGGAAAAGAATTCAATCCAAATTCAATTATTATTACCGGCAGAGGAACAATATACGCGGGTAGTATAAATGGATTATTAAAATTCGAACCTTTATCCTACAAAGAAAACCCTTATTTACCCGAAGTAATTTTTACAGAGTTATGGGTAAATAACCAAAAGGTTATTATTGACCAAAAAAACCCGCCTATTGAAAAGGCCATGATGTTCACAGACAGGATAAACCTTAAATACAACCAAAAATCTATAGTACTTAAATACACTGCCCCAGAATACCTGCTCGGTGATAAAGTAAAATTTTCATATCAGTTTGGAGAGGGACAGGAGCCATGGATTGGCTTGGGGAACAACAGATCGTTAAATATTGTGGACCTGAAAGCCGGGGAATATATACTTAAGGTGCGGGCAGCCAATAGCGATGGATACTTTAAAACCGAAGGCACCACCCTGTTAATACATGTAGAACCGCCACCATGGAAAACCACCTTTGCCTATTTGATGTATGGTTTTGCACTTATTGCCCTTTTGCTCTTATCAAGGTCCATCATAAGGTCAAAATTAAAACTGAAATACGAGATTCTGTTGCATAAAGCAGAAAAAGAAAAGCAGGAAGAAATAAACCATACCCGTATCAGGCTTTTTACAGATATATCGCACGAGATTGGCACTTCACTTACCTTACTGAATGTACCCCTTGAAACGCTGAATAACATTGAAAATGATGATCTCAAAAAGCATTATCTTTTGATTATCAATAAAAATGTGCAAAAGCTTATACATTTGGTTAAGAGGATCATAGAACTCAGAAAAGTTGAAACAAAGAATATTTCTTTGCTCGCTGTAAAAGATGATTTTATAAGTTTTGTAAAAGCGGTTTGCATTAATTTCGAGTCAATTGCCAGAAGAAAAAATATCAGTTTTATTCGCGATTTTCCTATTGACCCGGTTTATACATGGTTTGACAAAGAAAAGACAGAGAATATCATCATCAACCTCTTATCCAATGCATTTAAGTTTGAACCGGAAAACGGAAAGGTATTCATTGGTATTACAAAAGAAAACGGCACCATTAAAGGGGCAGCAAGAAAATTAATAAACTTAAAGGTTAATAATAAAGGCAGTTATATTCCTCCCGAAAAGGCAGAACACATCTTCGAAAGATTTCATAAAGACAGTTCCGGAACCCTTGGTGGTGGTATAGGACTTAGCCTGACCCATGCATATACAGAAATTCACAAAGGTGAAATACAGGTCTGGTCTTCCCAATCTGAAGGTGTAACTTTTGAAGTGAAACTGCCTTATGGTGAATCATATCTTGCTCCTGAAGAAAAAATCGCCAACCCATCAAACTATGAAATCAAAGCGCCTTATTTCGACGGCGCTGAAACTGAGATATCCCATCTGATTGCAGATCACGAGCATGATGAAAAAAACAAAATATTAATAGCCGAAAACAACGCACAGCTTCAGCAACTTTTAAAAGAACACTTTTCTTCACATTATGAAATTATTGAGGCACACGATGCAGAAGAGGCGTTTCTGAAAACCCGGAATTTTCAACCCGATTTGGTGATTTCAGACCTTAATACACAAAACGGGGAAGGTATTGATCTTTGCCGTTCAATAAAAAATGAGTTTGATATAGGGCATATCCCGGTAATTATTTTAGCCGCCAATGATGACATAGAAGAAAAGATCAAAGGAATGGAAGCCGGTGCTGATGCGTTTATCAACAAGCCTTTTTCGATAAATTACCTGCATTCGGCTATAAAAAACCTGATAGGGTTAAGAAAAAAACTGAAAAAGAAATACAACAAGCAGGAGATGATTATTGATGATGAAATAAATATCCCGTCAATAAATGATAATTTTCTGGAAAAAGCCCATGCCGTGATTGAAAAAAATCTGGACAATACCCGGTTTGGCATTCCTGAGTTTATAAACCAACTGGGTATCAGCAAGTATATGCTCTATTCAAAAATAAAAACACTTACAGGTCAAACACCTAATGATTTTATACTGTCGTATAAGCTCAAAAAAGCAGCCCAGGTGCTAAAGAGCAAAGAAATAAGCGATAACGACCTGTATTACAAACTTGGGTTTAATGATATTTCTTACTTCAGGAAATGTTTTAAAAAGCATTATGGTATTACCCCAAACCAGTATATAAAGTCAAATAAATTTATACGTTAACTGGCAATGCCATAAAAAACAACATCTACATGCAACTTTAGCGGCGATGGGACATAATCAATCCGAAAGGTAAAGCATGAAAAGGATTGTATAAATGCCCTATTGCGAAAGAAAATGTTACAGTATCCGACACTGCCCCTTTGCTCAACAACACTCTTAATTTTTAATCAATCCGCATTGAGTTCTGTAATAAAATCTCGACCGGTTACCTTGCGGCTTTATCACATTTTTATAATCCTGTAAGAATAAACCAATGACTTATCAGATACTATTTTAACATGGAAAACACCCGGAAGCAAATCACCAATATTTATTGTACCTCTATTACTGATGGGAATGGACAATACCCTGCGGCCAAGATTATCGTAAAGGTTAAACGTAAATACTTCACCTTCCCGGCCAATAAGTTCAACCATAATTTTATCAACTGCCGGATTAGGATATATCTTCACATCAGGCCTATTTTCTGCAATATTAATTCCGGTAACATAATTTTCCAGTACAAACAAATTGCTGTCTGAAGTGCTTGTTTTATCAAGTACGAGTTTCGCCCCTTCGGTTTCGTTATCGCCGGCAATACTTAAACCCAGGGCCGGGTTTTGCTGCGATTTTATATAATAATCACCGGTCGTGTTTTTTTCAAATCTCAATGCCCGTCCTGTATTTGTTACAAGTATTTCGTATCCGGCTGCTATCGAATCAAAGCCCAGATATTTTTCAGTACCCTGGTTAACAATAAAGTAACTGCCAAATTCATTTTCTGAAATATTCCATACTTGTGAGGCCGAATTATTACAGGTACCCAGAACCAGGCTGCTGTCATTTTGCTGAAGACATAAACCTGATTTAATGGACTTTATCTTATAATATCCCTCGACCAATGAAGAACAGGCATAATAGCCGGTATTTCCTCCACTGCAAACGCCGCAATTATCATATTTTGCAGTTCCTTTCCAATCGTTATGGCAGTCAAGATAATTTGCAGTGATCTGAAATTCGAATTCCTGTCCCGATTTTTTGTCCCACTTTAGTTTTGCGCCTTCGGCAAGTGAACTGTCTTGCACTGCCACTAAAAAGGTCGTATCGAAAGGGGACGAAATAACAAACCTGTGAGGGCCTGATTCAGCAAGGTAAAATAATGATGCGCTGTCTGACAAAAAAATCTCAGATAATGTATCAACAGATAAATATTTCAGAAATTTGCCTGCAGCGGGAGAGAATATTATACACAGGCTGTCCTGGTAATGAATTTCCCATACCTGTCCGGCATTGTCAAGTTTTTGTTGTTGGGAAACATGATCGGTCGTATCGAGGTACAAACCCGAATGTACGGCCCTGATAAAATGAAGGCCCCCCGGCAACCTCCTCCCCTTGTCCTGATTAAGTATTTGAATTGAAGGTTTTTGAGGAGCTTCCATGCCATGTCCAATATAAAAATCGGCCATATGCCCCTGGTAATATCCCCTCACGTTAAAACAGTTTCTGTAACCCGGGTTATGAGGCAGGGTATACAAACGTGTATTTGTAGACTCAACTGTTGTAAAAATAAGGATGCTGTTCCCGTCATCGGCGGCATACACAGCTTCCTCCCTCCAATCGCCTAATATATCGCCATAAAAGGCCGGCGTTTTTCTTGGATCCTGAAGTACATTTCTAAAGGTATATAAACGTATCTCACTATTATCAATATCTGCGATATAATCCCATTTTGTCATTTTCAGGTTATCGAGGTTTTCGCTAAGCAAGTCACCATCCCACCAAATTCTAAGGTTGGGATACGAATCAGGTTTGGAGGTGGTGATCCTGGTACCGTTTACATTGTACAATCCGTCGGTAAATGTAAAAAATTCAAAATATGGGTATCTTGGATCCATATCACCAACATATCCCCTGGCATAATCGTTTCCTACAATAGGGTCTTCAAGTTGCTGATGTATGATCTGTCCTGTTTTGGCATCGTAGTAATACCATATTATTCCAATAGCGCTATAACCCTGTTGGATACCATATCCTTCAAGACCCTCGCGGGAAGGGTCCATGTCCCCAATGAAAAAACGGTCGCCATGTTCAACATATTGACCGGCCAAAGAATATAGTAAAGAACCGTCATCATCCAGACAATAACCGAAAGGGGTAATTTCGTCCTTACCATCTCCGTCTACATCAATAATCCTTATATTATGACCATCAGCCATGTTTATTCCAGATGTTTCCCGGTTGAATTTCCAATTCAGGACTAAAGAGTCATTCTGCCAGTTATATGTTGAAACCAACATATTAAATCCTTTGTCAGCCCTCCTGTTTTTTGAGGACCAAACCACACTTGGGTTAACACCATCCAAATAAGCAATGCCCATATGCCCGTTCATAGGGCCGATATTGATAAAGTCTTCAGGAACCTCGGCACGGGCAATTTCTTTGCCTGTAGTGCCCTCCAGTATTGTAATAAATTGTTTGCTATTCCCAAAATTTGATTCCAGTATTTTTCCATCGCCAAATATTACACCATTTGCTGACCGCACAATTACTTCTGCAAAACCATCATTGTTAATATCATGAACGGTAAGGTTATCACCATGCCCCATGCAAAAAGCAGACGAGCCGGGGCTGATGTTATCTTTGTTGTAACTGTTCGGGCCGCAGTTGTATTTCCATAGGAAATCTCCCTTTCGGGTATATGCCTCAAGGATAATTGGGGTATTTTCGGCCCAGTTGATTTTACATAAAACAAAATCATATTCCCCGTCGCCGTCTAGGTCGCCAGTCCAGATAGCCTGTGTATTATACCCGGGTAGGTTATTAATGGGGATTTTTATGCATGCCAGGGTATTACTTCCATGAAGATAAGTATTAACAGGAGACGCAGCAGACTTTTTTTGTTCAATGTCATCCACAACAGCCGCAACCTGATAATTACCATTGGTACTTATGGTATCGGTATAGTTAGAAACGTTTAAACCTGAAGAAATCAAAACATCATCCCTGTAAAGGTTAAAACTCACATTCTCATTAAATTCGGTGCCATAAACCCTCCAGCTTAAAAAAACTTGAGTAGCTGATTTTCTAACAGCCACAAGCCCTCTTTCAAGTTTTTCCATTTTGCGCTGAGAATAAACCTGTAAAGTGCATAGCAAGATAAGGAGTGAACATAAAAACTGTTTCATATCATGCAAAATTTAAATGATTGCCTTTTCAATTATTTTTATAAAATTAACCCTTTCAATATTCCGGGATTCGTTTAAAAAGAAATTGATTTTTGAAATAAATGTAAACGTACCAGTTCATTTTTCAAGCAACAAATAGTCCCGAAGTTTGGCTAATATTTCATGAAAAATGTAAAATTGGCTGAAAAAAGTAAAATTGTACCTATTTATTTTTCATTGGTAATTCTTATTAACTTTCTAAGTCTTATATCATCGGATGAACTTCCGATAAGGATCTCAAATTCACCGGGTTCCAGGACCCTTTCCATTTCTTTATTCAATAACGATAAATGCAAAGGTTTAATTATAAACTTTACTATTTTCTCTTCCCTTGGTTTCAGGTGAACCCGTTCAAAACCTCTCAACTGTTTCTCATAAACCGTAACACTGCTAACCAGATCGCTGAAATATAGCTGCACCACCTCATCGCCGTCAAACTTGCCTGTATTCTTAAGAGTAAAAGAAATACAGATATCCTCATCACCTGTCGAAACATCTGGGGAAATTGTAAGCGCTGAATAATCAAAAGAGGTATAGCTTAATCCATAGCCAAACGGATATAAGCCTTCTATCACCCTGGATTTTCCGTTTCCCTGACCTGCATGTGCAGCGGGTTTATAAGGAAATGCAAATGGTATTTGCCCCACTGAGGCAGGAAAAGTGACCGGAAGTTTGCCTCCCGGGTTATAGTCACCAAATAAGGCATCGGCAATTGCTTCCCCTCCAAATTCCCCGGGGAACCATGCCTCCAATATGGCAGGTATATATTTATCAGCCCAGTTAATAGTAACAGGCCTTCCGTTAATCAAAACCAAAACAACCGGCACACCTGTTTCATACAGATTTCTCAACAGTGTCTCCTGGTAACCACTTAAACCTAAAGATGTCCGTGATTTGCTTTCTCCCACAGTGCCTGGGTTATCACCCAGGACTGCGATAATGATATCGGCTTCCTTCGCAAGTTCAACGGCTTCATCAATCAGTTTTTTTTCTTCATCCCGGGGAGGAGTATAATACATTTCGAGTTCCAGCATGTTATCTGGCTGAACCGAACATCCTTTGGCATGTCTTACATTTGATCCGGATGCAATCTTTCTTTTGAGTCCTTCATATACGCTCACAATATCCACATTATTTGGGCCATACCGGCACAGTGAATGCGAAATATTATCAGCATTTGGCCCCACCACCAGCACCGATTTATATTTGTTTTTATCAAGTGGCAATAAATTCCCTTCGTTTTTTAGCAAAACCAGCGATTCGTAAGAAGCCTTTTTTGCCAATTCACGATGTTCTCCTGACCTCACAACTTTATCTGCTTCGGCAGGGTTATCAGTAAGGGGATGGTCAAAAAGACCAATTTTGAACTTCACCCAAAGAATTTCCCTTACACGCTGGTTTACAACATCCATAGAGAGCGATCCTTCACGGATTAGCTCCCGAAGGGGAATCACATAAACCTCTGGTGGTGTAAAATTAGTACGAATGTTTAACCCGGCCTCCACACATTGCTTTATTGCATCTTTGTAATCTTTGGCTACCTTGTGTTTTGTATGCAGAAATTCTACAGCATCGCTATCGGATACAACATAACCTTTGAATTTATATTTATTTCTTAACAGTTCGGTGAGAAAATAATAACTCCCAGTGACTGGAATTCCGTCATAATCGTTGTATGAACTCATCACCCCGAGCACATTGGCCCTGAGAAAAACCTGCTCAAACGGGTAGAGGTTCACCTGGTGCATCTCGCGCAGGGTAACATGTGGATCGGTACGCGCTTCACCATCCCGTCCCCCAACAGGTGTACTATACACGGCAAAATGCTTTGGAGAGGAAACAACACCTTCATTTTGTATGCCTGCGGCAATGTTCACACCCATTTCTGCCACCAGAAAAGGATCTTCACCAAGGCATTCAACTACCCTTCCCCATCTCGGGTCTCTTGCCAGGTCTAGTATCGGGCTGTATACATTGGTATACCCCAGCACTTTTGCTTCCCTGCCGATAACTTGTCCCATATTGTATGCAAGCTCTTTATCCCAGGTACTCCCCAAACCGATATTTGCCGGAAAGTTGGTAGCCCTGTCGTGAGCCAGCCCCCTGATTCCTTCAATCGTAAAATCGACAGGAATACCAAGTCTGGTTTCCTCAATAAACCATTTCTGGATGAAGTTGATTGCTTCTGCATGCCTTGAATAAGGATATGAATATTTTGTCTCTGTTTGACGCCTGAAAGTTGTATTACCCAGGTGTTCATCAATATTTCCAATACCATCCTTCCATAGTTCATTTTTCCAGGCATCAGTAGGTAACTCATCTTTCAGAACCCTGCCAAAACCATACAGGGTAACCATTTGACAGGTTTTTTCTTCAATGTTCATTTGCGACAATAAGTCTTCAACTCTTTCATCTATATCGTGTGAAGTATCTTCATAAATATCCTTAATACCATTTTTATTAAAGTCTATCCAGTTTTGGTGAAAAACTTCCACCTTTTTTACCTGTGCAAACAATAATACTGAAGTTGTGCAAAGAAAACAAAAAAATAGAGCTTGTTTTATTTGTCTCATTCTAAAGCAATTTATATAAGTTAAAACTATTTGTAAAAAAACTGAATTCACGGCTTCAGTCAGTGATTGTATTGGCTGAAATAAAGGTAAAATTTGACGGATAAGGAAATTTTTTTCCAAAAACAGTCTTATTATTCTTTGACTGCTTTCGGATTGAAAGATTAATTGGTCTCAGAATTTTTCTGAAAGGGACGGAATTGTTTTACCTGCTTTGACGGGCAATTAAAAACGGCTATAGGCAATAGGAACCGGGATTGAAAGGGTGTAAAACTATATTTTTCTTACCATCAGTACCACATTCTCTACATGATGTGTATGCGGAAACATGTCTACGGGCTGAACTTTCTGTAACTCATATTTTTCAGACATCAGTTGTATATCGCGTGCCTGGGTGGCAGGATTACAACTTACATAAACAATACGCGCAGGGGCTGTTTTCAATATCTGTGCCACAACATCGGGTATCATGCCTGCCCGTGGCGGATCAATAATCATTACATCTGGCCTTCCATGCGCTTCAACAAAGGCATCACTCAAAACCTCTTTTATGTCACCCGCGTAGAAACAGGCATTTTTTATATTGTTTTCTACAGCATTCATTTTGGCGTCTTCAATTGCTTCCGGCACATACTCAATACCAATAACTTTCCTGCATAATCGGGCTACAAACAAGGCTATGGTACCTGTACCGGTGTATAAGTCGTATACAGTCTCACTTCCCGTTAAACCGGCGAATTCACGTGCAACTCCATACAGTTTTAAAGCCTGTTTTGAGTTGGTCTGAAAAAAAGATTTCGGACCGATTTTAAAGTTAATATCTTCAAATCTCTCGGTTATATACTCCCTGCCTTTGAAAAGGATAATATCCAGATCGTTGATGGTATCGTTGCCCTTGGGATTGATAACATACATCAGCGAAGTTATCTGTGGAAATGCTGAAGCTAAATGTTCAAGCAATGCCCGTATCTCTTCTTCTTTATTTTCAAAAAATGAAATCAACACCATCCATTCACCTGAAATGGTATTTCTTATAATCAGGTTTCGAAGAAATCCCTCCCGTTTTACCTGATCAAAAAACCTGTAATTGTTCTTTATGGAAAAATCTCTTACAGCCAGCCGTATTCTGTTTGAAAGATCATCCTGCAGGTAACACTTTTTAATATCAAGTACCCTGTCAAATCTTCCAGGAATATGAAAACCAAGCGCATACCTGTCTTCAATCTCTGCACCGCTTTTGACCTCTTCATCTGTAAGCCAGCGGTTTTCAGAAAACGTGTATTCAAGCTTGTTCCTGTAATAAATCTCATTTTCAGACGGGATTATAGAAAGCAATTGTTGAATCTCAACCTTCCCGATGCGTTCAAGGCTGTCTGTCACCTGTTTCTGTTTGTATTTCAATTGTTCGCTGTAGGGGAGGTGTTGCCATTTGCAGCCGCCACAAACTCCGAAATGTTCGCAGAACGGTTCTATCCTTTTATCTGAATATTTATGAAAGTTGACAACAAATCCTTCCATAAAATTCTTTTTCTTTCTTTTTATCTGCACATCCACAATATCTCCCGGAATAACCTGCGGAACAAATACAATCATTCCTTCGTGTTTGCCGATAGATTTTCCCTCGGCTGCTATATCAACTATTTCAAGGTGCTCAATGACCGGATATTTTTTCTTTCTTCCCATTCCTGTTTTATGAGCTGCAAATATAGAAAAATGTTCAGAGTTACAGGTTTGGCAATGCCAGTTTTAAAAATTAACTGAATGGTTTTTCGATATAGAAATTAATAACCTGGGGAATCAGGCTAATAAATGATTTTTAAGGTTTTTTTCAAAAGATACTCCCTATATTTGTGCTTTATGAAAATGTTGTGGAAAATTAATCGTTTTGAAATGAAATCATTAAATCACATTAAAATATTGACAGTGGCAGTATTGGTATCCCTAATGTATTGCACTTACAGCCAGCCATATTATGTTTCGACCACAGGCAATGACAATAATACCGGGACTATTGATAATCCGTTTGCCACCATAGAAAAGGCAATCGGTGAGGCAGAACCGGGAGAAACCATTTATGTAAGAGGCGGCACCTATCAACTTGTCACAACCATTAATATTTCAAAAGACGGGGCAGAAAATGCCAAGATCTCACTCATCAGCTACCCGGGCGAACGAGCCATACTCGATTTTTCAGACCAGGCATTTGGCGGGAGGGGTATAAAACTTACCGGTGACTACTGGCATATTAAAGGCATTGACATTACCGGTGCCGGCGACAATGGGATGAAAATTGAAGGCGGGAGCAACAATATTATTGAACACTGTGCATTTTACAGAAACAGGGATTCGGGAATGCAACTTGACAAAGGGGCTGCAAATAATAAGATTATTAACTGCGACTCTTATTTCAATGCCGATCCGACCGATTATGGAGATGCTGACGGTTTTGCCCCAAAGATGGACGTGGGCAGCGGCAACTGGTTTTATGGCTGCCGTGCCTGGAAAAACTGTGACGACGGATGGGATGGCTATTTAAGGGGTACCGATGATGTAACCAATTCGGCAGAAAACTGCTGGGCTTTTGAAAATGGTTATCTTGAGAACGGAACCGACCCGGGTTCACAGGCAAATGGCAATGGTTTTAAAATGGGCGGAAGCGATGATAAAACCCTGAAACATAATTTTACCCTGAAAAATTGCCTGGCTTTTTCTAACAAAGCCAAAGGGTTTGACCAGAATAACAATAAAGGCTCGATGACCTTATATAACTGTACAGGACATGCAAATCTTACAGCTAATTTCAGGATATCACAGGAGCTTGCAGCGGGAAAAGTTCTTATTGTAAAAAACTGTGCCAGCTTTAATGGTTCAGCCGAGATAGGCAGCTTCGCACAGCAGGATAAAAACAGTTGGCTAAGCCCGTTTACGGTTACCGAATCTGACTTTATAAGCCTGGATGAAACAGCAGCCTACGGACCGCGTAAAGCAGACGGAAGCCTTCCTTCAATAAATTATATGCACCTCGTCGCAGGCAGCGACCTGATTGATGCCGGAGTGGACGTGGGATTACCATATGCAGGCGCCCTGCCCGACCTCGGGTGTTTTGAAACCGGGCTGACAACCTTTACCAGGGATCATTCGCTTTCGGTAAATATAACCTGTTATCCTAATCCGGCAAAAAACAGCGTCTCACTGAGATTTAATAATGTAGTAACAGGTAAGGCCAAAGCAGAACTATACGATATTTCGGGCCGGTTAATTCAATCATATACTAACAATACTTTTATTTCAGGTGAGCGTGAAATATCGCTGGATTTGTCTGATATTAAACCGGGAATATATTTTATCACTTTAAAAACCGGACAAACAACCTTAGCCGTAACAAAGATTGTAAAGCAGGAGTGATTTTTCAACTCAGTTCATTAAATTTTAAATTATTGTTGTTAAGCTTAAATTACATTATTTTCCTTTATCCTTATATTAGGTCAAGCTTATGGGTGGCAAGATAGAACATTACATGTGACCAAAGTAAAGGAGAAACCGATACCTGAATGTTATTGTTAAAAATTTGCTCAGGAATATACAGGTTATCACCCATCTTGTCTAAGACCCAATAATAGTAAGTATTTGCTTTTTCAGTGTCCCCTTTAACAGAGAAATAGATCGAAAGCCAAAAGTTGAGTAGCGGCCAGGCACCAGCACCTTTTTTCAGATGCTTTCCTTCATACATCCAGCCATCATACTCATCATGCTCGTACCGTTGCACCCCTCCTTCTTTAACGAGCCGTTTTTCTATTTCCGTTACTGTATCAATAATACCCTTATGATTTGCATCGTAAACCTCAAAAGGATATACCAGACCAAGCAGGGAAGCATCTACCCTTTTATCGGGAAGTTTGCCATAAGACCTGATAAAACAACCCTCAACACAATGTTTTTCGAGCTGCTCACTCATCATTTTTGCTACATCCAACCACAATTTGGTTTCAATAACCGAATTAGCTGCCCTTAGACCACCTATGCATGATGCCAGAGAATAAGAGAAATTCTCTTTAAGATGTGGGAAACATAATCTCTCTTCCCATAAATCGTTTGTTACCGTATTAAAGCAGTTACCATCCCAGCTTTGGCATATACCTTCTGCGGCAAGTGTAATTAATTCAACTATTTCAGCATAATTGGCTTCCTCGGGATGTTTTTTACAATAGTTGCAAGCTGCGAATAACACTGCCCCGGTCTGGTCAGGTTGAAAATTCATCAAGGCTTTCAATCCGTTAGGGTAATATTTTTCATAAAATAAACCCGATTCACGAAATCCTTCTGCACGAAACAGGCACCATTTGAAAAACTTCTTCTGAATCTCTTTTAAGCCCATCATATCTGCAACCAGGCAGGTAAAGGCAGCATCGCGCGGCCATACATAAAAGTAGTTTTTCGCATTGGCGGGAAAATAATCATTTGCAGAGTTGGCTGCAACTATTCCACCATTTTCCAGTGCACAATCTTTGATGAGTTGCTCTGTTATCTCTACCAGTTTTTTAATTTTCTCCTTATTATTTGTAGTATTTTTCATGCCGTAAGAATATTTTGAACTTAAATATTGACCAAAGGTACCGAAAAAACAGGAAAAGAATGAATACCAGATAGATAATCAGCACTATTATCTTTTGTGTGAGGTTACAGAGCATTTCGGAAGTGAAAATATAATGCACAACCTTTATGGTACTCAGAAAATATAAACTCAAAAAGATGATATCTGAAACATGATTAAATGGTTTGTATACTTCCCTGTTAAGGCTATGTTCCCAACCCATACGTTGTTTTATCTCTGCTTTTGTGCTGTCTCCATAAAACCTGTTCTCAATTTTTCTAATGTAAATACCTGCATTGATCATGGCCATACATTCAGAGCGATAAAGCATTGCATTGGCGATTACAAGAAAGGGCATTGCCAGGAATAACTCATCAATCCCGGTCTTCTGTATAGCGCCGAAGATTATCGTAATACCACCTATTCCAAGACCCAGTATCTTGTTTTGGTTGTCCATTTTCTTCGATATCTCTTCTCTTAGTGTTTTGTATTCTTCGAGAGCAAAATTGGTCTCGATGTCGTTCGATGAAACTTGATTTGAATTAGTCATTTCAGACTAGTTTAAAGAATATAACAACAAAGAAAAATATGAACATGCTAAATGAAATCCTATCTGAATAATAATATTCTCCCAGCTTCAAATAATAAAACTCAAAAACTAACAGCAAGAATTTCATTTAGCACATTCTTAAAATAAGCATTCGAATACTAAAGCGTTACATCGCAAAAATATGTTCTCCAGTCCCAATTAGAACTCGGACAAGATGGATTACCAGGATAGTTGACCAGCGGGGAAGATGAGCCAAATGGAGAAACATCCTTTTGTGACCAGTGTTTCCCGGTATGATCATTCCATATATTATCAACTACATGTTGATTCCAAGCTTGCTTATTTGCCCAATATCTGCATTGCATATTGCCATAATCAAGAATCCGGTATTTTCCCTTATAAATCACAACATTGAATGTATGTCCTCCTCCTTTTTTATCACCAAAGCACTCTTCATTTTGACCCTGATCGTAGGAATTGTGATGATCAGCACAAAAAATGCAATACTTTGAAAAGCCTAATGATCTTAGTAATGCAGCTCTTAAGATGGCATGATCTTCACAATCACCGTTAAAATTGCCAGGTCCCCGATGTCCGCTATTAGTTAATGTATCAATTGCACTTTGTGCACCACCGAAATTTCCGTCGGCTACATATCTCATATGGTTATTAACATAAGCAGCAATGGCTTCTACATATCTGTCTGGCCTGTTTACTCCTGAATAAAAAGTATTGAAATCCTGGTTTTTGCTAAGCACATATTCCATGAGAGCAACCGTGGCAAAAGTTCTGACAGTGTAACGATCATTTGCGTTTCTTATCGAAAAGAGGTTGGAACTGGCTGCAGTTCCCGGATCAATATTGCCTGAAATACAATTCATATTTTTAGCCGGACTGCTTCCTCCACAATCAACTCCCGTTTCATCTCCGTCACAGATTCCATTGGTCCAGGTAATTGGAATAAATATACCGTTTAAGCTCTCAAGGTATGATTTATTATCATAACCTCCATTATCGGTATATGGTCCACGAGTTAATTCTCTTGATTCGCCAAAATTAGAAACCACAACAGCCACTTTATATCCCCAATAATAATCATCATCAAAATTCTTATCACTATAATTTAAATTTGTCTTCCATGTTAGTTTCCCAGTATTTGTTTCATAAGACACATTAAATATCCTAAAACTATGTTCGTTTATATGATGGTCATTACTTTTAAAATTGAAACTCCAGCTTTGAGGAAATACCATAGCATGTTTATAGTTTTTAAGCACATTATCAGTTATTGATCCATTGTGAAGAGTTGTACCACCATTATCAGTTCCTGAAAACTCAATAAATTTAATTTCACCATTAAAACCCAATATGATATAATTGTACATATACCGATAATTATCATCAAAATTCTTATCAGCATACGTTACCTGGGTTTTCCATTTGATTTCGCCATTGGTACGGTTAAATACGATGTTTGAAATATTTAAAAATATTTTATTTATATGGTGATCTCCGCTTGTAAAATCAAACCGCCAACCGGCAATTAAGATAATTGCATTTGGGAACAATTTTAGTGATTCATGTCTAAAAACGCCATTATGAGTAGATACACTGCCTGTCTTTGCCAACCAGGGAGTTTGTTCAAAATATGAAAAACCTGGATTAAATCGCACTACCTGATGATTAACACTCCATCGGTAATCATCATCCAGGTTTTTATCTGCAAAAATGCATCCTGTAGACCAAGATAATCGCTCGCGTGCTTTATCATAAAATTGTCCATAACTCCATATTCCTTCTTCATTTAAGTGATGATCACCACCATGCAAATAATCAAAACTCCAACCTGATGGCAATGCAAATGCACATGAAGGGGGAATAAAGGGAGGTGGCAGATGAAATTCAATCTTGCATGTTGCAATAGCTATCAATTCATTTTGGTAGGTTATGTTTGAATCAGCAACCTTAATTTTATTGCCTTTAATTTTTAGCTTATACTTTAATGTCTTCTTCTCTTTTGCCTTCAAATCAAGTTTAACCTGATACTTAATCCTTGAGGACTTATCAAATGGAGATTCGATTATTATATTCGGTTGGCTCGGAAGTGGTTCAACTTCTGATATGGAATAATCATCTGATAATACCAAATTTTTTATTTCATTATTACGATTATTCTGAATAATAATAGTAACCTCCATCTGATTACCCGCGAGTAATCTGGCAGATTTTGATGCATTTACATCCACATCCAGCTCAGACCACTTTAAAAAAATTGGTATCAGGTAAGTATCAGAAAAACTAAAGTAACAATTCAACTTTCCATCTTTAGTTACAATTCTTGAAGGATTTAAATTTGATGCAACCAGTTTTTTTGCTTCAGCAGGAAGTTCAATCTCAACTTCATATGTTTGGACTTTTTGAACAAAATCATCACCATCTATATTTAGTTCCGGCACTAATTGAAGCGATTTGGTTTTACTTCCAAGAATTGCTGTAGTATAATCCAAATCAATAACTTGCCTATCCAATGCATTAAGCTTAGTTGAGATTTCTTTCTCAATAAAATTTAACTTTGTTGATGTGCTTATGAAAACAGGTTTAATTCTTACCTGATCTATTTTACGGACTTTAACATCCGAAAGACCAGATTTAATGAACTTTGTTTTCAACGATATAACTTTATCTTCAGGATTAAAAAGTTGATACTGACAAGAAATATTTGCCCTATCAGCTTGTGTAGTGATTTTGGCTTTAAACTCCTTGAGTTTAACTGGGCCTTGATAAAATTTTTCCATTTAAGTATGTTTAAATAAAACAATAGAAAATTCTTTTGTATTTGAGAAAACAGCTTAACGATTTATTTTTAAAAAGATGATTTTTATAATACTAATGCAACTATCATCCCAGATATCTTTCAGGATTATCCACAGCAATGGTCTTAAAATTTTCTTCACCTATAAAAGCTCTGAGCTCAAGGCCAAAGCGGCGTTCATCGGTTTTGGTTTCAACCATGTAATAATCAGAACCAAACAATATTTTATGCTTTATTTTTTCATCAGCGAGTAAAACCTTTAGCAACGGAAAAAACTCCTGGTGATTCAGTGTAAAAGATATATCCGTATAGAAATTCTCATAATCCTCCAACATCCTTCTAATTATTATAAACCAGTTGTTTTTATTGCCCGGGTTTTCGATGTACTCCTTCCAGTAATATTCCGAACCAAAGTGTGCGATGCATATTTTTAACTTTTTGAACTTCTCTAATATTTTCGTATAGTTTTCAGGATGCGTAAAGCAGGTAAGCAACTCTCTTTTATTCACTCCCTTTACATCGGGGTCATCAGGTCTTTTGCCAAGAAGCTGAATAATTTGTCTTCTGTTCCCCCTGTATTTTACAGGATTATAAGGACTGCCATGAGCAAGAACCGGAAGATTTTTTTCCTCACAATATGGAAAAACCTCATTCATTAGAACTGGATGATCGGGATACACTCCTAAAGGCGGATAGAGTTTAACTCCTTTAAATTTTTTTTCTTCAACATACTTTTTCAGTAACCCTAACACACCCGGTCGGCGCGGATCAATATGTATAAACAGAATAACCTGCTCCGGAAACTTGTCCCTGAGTATTGCCAGTTCATCAAGCTGTTCTTCGTATTTTCGGGGCACCTTGCCGGCATTCATAAATGCCATATCCATGGGCAATATGATAAACTTGCTTTTAGCAGGATAAAATCTCCGGCACTCCTCAAAAATATCCTGTTGCGTTTTAAACCTGGCAATCTCAACAAACCTCAGATACCTGTCGAACATATCTTTATCGGTAAAAGGTATAATTGCACTTAAAATCCTGCCAACAAAGCGGAATCCCTTGCGGGTGGTTAGAATAGGCACAAGTGCAAGAGGAAGAAATCTTCTTGGAACATCCGGTTCCCTGAAGGTGTGAATGTGACTATTATAAAACATGGCATTGGTCGGTTTTAGAATGATTAATTAAATGGATAATATTATTAAAAACTAAAGCATATTTTAGAATTTACATGATGATGAAAATTGCTAACCGAAACAAGTAATTTATTATCATCTAAATTGAAAATCCTTTGTTTTGGAATATTATCATAATACAACCTGTACTCAAATGATAATGTGATCCCTTCGTTTAATTTAAAATCGCAGTAAACCGGGAAATACACAAAGTAGTTCAGTCTTTTTTCAACAGTCATATCCTTATTTAGATATTCATCTCGCATTTTCTCAAAAGGCATTTTGACATATGGACTTATCCGTATACTGAATATATCTCCCGGGTGAAATTCAAGAGTGGGTCTTATCTGCCATTTTATGTAACTCGAAGCGGCAAAAAAATCATGAGGCATATCAATAAAAGAATCGGTTAGTGCGACATGTTCTAATTCGTAGAAAATCCCAAATAACAATGCTAATCTCCATTTGCTGTAATTCTTGATATTTGTTTGACTAATTGCATATATTTTTTCTGCGGTTTTCTCAGGAATATTATCTTTATCAAGGGTATCAACAGCATTTTTCAAATTAATCTTTGTTAATTCCGCAATATTCCCCATCAGATTTTTTAACCGTACGCCAGATGAATTCACGTTTTTACTCCAGTAACTAACAATTCCTCCCCATCCAAGTTCGTATTTTGTTTCAATCCCGAGATATTCATCGCTAAAATGGTAGGCAAACGCATAGAATTCAAGAAATCTTCCGTTACCAATATTCACAGGATGGTAATCAAACGATATATCAATCTCATTCACTTTTTCTACAAGCTTACCATCTGAGACTTGTGTTTCAAATCTTGAAAGAATATTTACTTCATATGGATAAACACCCTGATCGAGTTTAAATCCACTTGCAATTCTGAAGAATTCCCTTTTATCGGATTTATTTCCAATAACATCCATATTTACTTCGCCCTTTATTTTCTTAAGGGAATTGAAAACGCTGTCAGTACGCATTAATAGTAATTTGTCCTGAGAATAAATTACATTACAAAAAAACATCACTGCAAAATGTAGTATTATTAGCCTCTCCATTTCATTAGTAATTAATCCATAAGCATAACGAACATTCAAAATTCACCCAATCTTTAAAGCTCCCGTTATTAAAGCCTATAGCAAGGAGTTTAAAACCGATAATTTGATTTTATCATTAGCCATTCAGACTATAAATATTTCAATATCAATAATCCTATAATGAAATGAAAAGCAGGTATGACTCCATTCTTGCTATTTCAAACTATTCTAAAACCGAATACCTGTATGACCTGATTTCTTTCTTTCTTTAAGCAATTACCCTATCATTTCAGATCAGTTCTTTCCTACAACATATCCGCACAGTAGTATTCGCTTGCATTTCAGATAAAAACCTGATATTCAATCGTTCAGTGCCTGCTGAAAAATAAAGTTAATACATAAAAGGGGCAAAAGATTTTTTTTTTGATTAGCTTAACGATACATTGACGAATTATAAAAAAGATGTGATGAAAAACACAATTCTTGAGATAAACTATGTTTTTTATTTAAAAGAATTTAGGGATAAATAATACATCATTCAACTATTGTTATCTTCCTTCTATATAATCATTTTAAAAACTCTTTGGATTATTATTCAATAACCCCCGAACCAAGCAGTTCCTCACCATCGTACCATGCAGCAAATTGTCCGGGGGTGATACCGCGCTGGGGCTTTTCGAACAGTATATAGATTCCTTTCTCATGACAATATAAGGTTGCCTTTTGCAGGTTCTGCCGGTATCTTATCCGTACGACGTAATCGCGGTTTTCACCCGGCAACATTTTCAGGTCGTTTCTGAGCCAGTGTATCTCGCCGGCTGGGATAAAAAGCCCCTTTCTGAATAAGCCGGGATGGTTCTGCCCGTTCCCGGTATAGATGATGTTTTTTTCCACATCGGTGGCAATAACAAACGACTGTTCAGGCCTTCCGCCGATATTGAGCCCTTTGTTCTGGCCAATGGTAAAAAAATGGGCCCCGTTATGCTTTCCCACAATTTTTCCATCTTCGTGGGTATAACTATAGGCAGAGCATAACTGTTCCAATTGCTGTTCCGGTAAAGGTAATTCTGCATATGCAGGCTGGTTATGCTTATATTGAGGGTTTTCACTGTTTATCTCAATAATCACCCCTTTTTTCGCCTTGAGCTTTTGCTGCAGAAAATCAGGCAGGCTTACTTTTCCTACAAAACAGATACCCTGTGAATCTTTTTTGGCCGCAGTGGGCAGCTTCTGTTCCTGCGCAATTTTTCTTACTTCCTGTTTAATTAAATGGCCAATGGGGAAAAGCGCCATACTAAGCTGTTGCTGTGATAACTGGCAAAGAAAATAGCTCTGGTCTTTGTTTGGGTCCGAGCCTGCCAGTAGCCTGTAAACCGTTTTTCCGTTTACCAATGTTTCCTCTTTTCTGCAATAATGGCCGGTAGCAATAAAATCGGCATCCAGGTCGAGGGCAGCCTTAACAAAAAGGTCGAATTTCACTTCGCGGTTGCATAAAACATCGGGATTGGGTGTCCTGCCCTTTTCGTATTCTGCAAACATATAATCCACCACCCTTTTTCTGTACTGTTCGCTAAAATCTATTTTATGAAATGGTATCTCCAGTTTCCTGGCAACCAGTTCTGCAAAAATAAGGTCATCGTTCCAGGGGCAATCGCCGGAAAGGGTACCGGTGGTATCGTGCCAGTTGATCATAAAAAGACCGGTGACATCATACCCTTCTTTTTTAAGCAGATATGCAGCCACACTTGAATCTACGCCACCCGACAGACCAACAACAACCTTCTTTTTCATCTGGTTACCAAACAATTTTATCAGTCTGCAAAAGTACAAAAAATCAGCAAATAACCTTTACAGCCTCAAATCCTGAAACTACTTGATGTTTTGGAAGCAACCAATCTTAAAAAAAAAACATCCTAGTGTCATGTCAATTGTCATACTGAACGAAGTGAAGAACATATTTCACGACCTAAGGGAGTAATCTTTATTCTTGAAATACAGAT
>JAFGPL010000318.1 GCA_016936215.1 Bacteroidales bacterium | reverse complement strand
TACCCGATGACAAAGCTTGCTGAACAACTCGGGACCATCCCGTATGAAATACTTACAGGAATATCAGAAAGGGTTAAAAGGGTGTATTATCAGGAATAGGCTATGAAAGTATCAATATCGGCAGTTATCATTACTTACAACGAGGAAAAAAATATCGGGCGGTGCCTCGAATCGTTAAAAACGGTAGCCGACGATATCGTGGTGGTTGATTCTTTTTCAACAGATAATACCGGTGATATATGTCGTAAATACGGTGCCAGGTTCATCACCCATGCTTTTGCAGGACATATCGAACAAAAAAACTATGCGGTTACACAATCAAAATTTCCTTTTGTCCTTTCTCTCGATGCAGATGAAATGCTCTCTGAGGAGCTTGCCGGAAGTATAATTAAGGTTAAGGAGAACTGGAAGGCCGATGGTTATACTTTCAACCGTTTAAATAATTATTGTGGCAAATGGGTGCGCCATTGCGGCTGGTACCCCGACAAAAAACTCAGGCTCTGGGACAGCAGAAAAGGAAAATGGACCGGTGTAAACCCACACGACCGGTTTGAAATGGAACCCGGGTCAGGTATCAACCACCTGAAGGGGGACCTGCTGCATTTCTCGTATAATTCTATCAGCCAGCATGTTGACCAGATGAACAGGTTTTCGGAAATCGCGGCAGGGGAATATCACAAAAAAGGCAGAAAAATACCGACATGCATCACCCTTATCAGGATGATGGTAATTTTCATAAAAAAATATTTTATAAAACTTGGGTTTCTCGACGGTTATTATGGAATAGTTATAAGCATTATGAGCGCGTATTCGGTTTTTTTAAAAGACATTAAACTCAAAGAGCTCAATAAAAAAAGCTGACATGGCCGTACTTTTCTTCAATTCGTCTAAAACATGGGGAGGTGGTGAAAAATGGCATTTCGAAATTTCATCCGATCTTGCAGCGCGGGGGTGGAAAACCGTTATGGTTACCAACCGTGAAAGCGAACTCTTTTCAAGGCTTAAAAACAGCGGACAAAAGGTATACAATATTAAAATAACAAACCTTAGTTTTTTAAACCCCTTAAAAATATTCAGGCTCAAAAAATTATTTCTGGCCGAAGAAACAGACCGGCTTATTATCAATCTTTCAGCCGATTTGAAAGTTGCCGGGCTGGCTGGTAAGCTGGCCGGTGTGAAAAGAATAATTTACCGCAGGGGAAGCGCAATCCCTATCAAAAATTCTTTGCTCAACCGCTTTTTATTCAGGTATATCGTAACCGATGTCATTGCAAATTCGGAAGAAACAAAAAAGACCATCAATGCGAACAACCCTTCATTGTTCCCGAATGAAAAGATCAGGGTGATATATAACGGGCTTGATTTTTCTGTGTATGACCATGCCAAAATCACAAGGTCATTCGACCGGAATCCAGGGGAGTTTGTCATCGGCAACCTGGGAAGGTTTGTAAAGCAAAAAGCACAGCACTACATGGTTGAGCTTGCCGTTCTTTTGAAGCAAAGGAAAATACCATTTAAAATCATCATCGGGGGCGATGGGCCCCTGAAAGACGAACTTGCACTGCTTGCCTCGGCCAGGAAGGTGCAGGATGTTGTCCTTTTTCCCGGTTTTATCACAGATATCAAGGGATTTATGACCTCGATAGATGTTTTCGTGCTTACATCGTTATGGGAAGGTTTTGGTTATGTAATCGCGGAGGCCATGTATTTTGAAAAACCGGTGGTGGCATTCAACGTTTCAAGCAACCCCGAACTGATAATCAACAAAAAAAACGGGTTTCTCACCCGGTTGGGAGATATTGAAACGATGGCAGAAAATATTGAATTTTTTTACCACAACCATGATTTATTGGCCGATATGGGAAAATTCGGAAAAGATTTTGTTACCTCCCGTTTATCTATTCAAAAGACAGTTTCAGAAGTAATTCATTTTCTGGAAAATCAATAATACACCGGATAATTTCATTATTTGTATTTGCAGAAGATAAAAAAAAATTGTATCTTCTTGTTGATTATTTACATACATAATCCTCTGGCTATGAGCTTAAAAATGAAAAGCATTTTCATTACATTGATGTTATTTTTTTTGTTTCAGGCAGCTAAAGCACAAAAAGCTTTATCAGGAGCAGCCCTTTTGGAGTTAAAGCAGTTTGAACAGCTTATTTCAAAAGCACAGGAAGAAGGTGATAAAAGAAAAGAGGCCGGTTACCTTAACCAGGTTGCCTATATTTATCTCGAAAATGCCGATCCGCTTGCTGCAGCCGGGTATTTTAAAAAGTCGCTGGCGCTGAACCGGGAACTTGGTAACCAGAATGCCGTTAAAAACCTTAGTAATTCACTGGGTTCAATTTATTATGAACTTGAAGATTTTCATGCTGCTCTGAACTATTTCAACGAATCGCTGAAAATAAACCGAAGCCTGCATAAAAAGCAGGATGTGGCTTACGACCTGCAAAATATTGCCCAGGTTGAATTTGAACTAAAGCAATATGCCCCTGCCGTTAAAAAACTTGAAGAGGCTGCCGGTATTGCTTTGGAATTTAACGATATAAAGCTTACCCAAAGCTGTTATTTGCAACTCGCTGAAAATTTCGAAAAACTGGGTGATAACCAGAAATCGAAAAACTATTATGAAAAATCATCTGCACTGCTTTCGCAGCTTCAGAAAAAGCAAATAGAAAACATTGAGTCACAGAAAAACCTTGCAGAGACAAAGGCCATACAAACCCAACAAAAATTGCAAACCACCATGGATACCCTGGCCGAATACAAGGAAAGTCTCAGGGAGATACAATTGAAAAATGAACTGATGACTGCCGAGAATAACCTGAAAGATATGGCCATTAAGGAAGCCGAAGCCCGCGAAAAGGCAGGCCGGATATTCAGGTATTATTCAATCACGGCCATCGTGCTGATGATATTCATCCTGACGCTTATCTATTACCAGTTTCGACAGAAAAAGAATGCAAACCGGCAGCTTACAGAGCAAAAAAAGGAGATAGAAAAGCAGAGGGATTTTGTTCAGGAACAAAACCAGAAAATCACCGATAGCATACAGTATGCGCAGAGGATACAAAATGCCTTGCTTCCGCCGAGACCGTTGCTCGACAATATTTTAAAAGATTATTTTGTGCTTTTTATTCCCCGTGATATTGTAAGCGGTGATTTTTACTGGATTTCACAAAAAGAAAATTCCCTAATACTGGTTGCAGCAGACTGTACCGGGCACGGTGTTCCCGGCGCTTTTATGAGTATGCTGGGTATGGCTTTCCTTAACGAAATAGTGAATAAGATAGCAGTTAACAGGCACATAAGCTCTTTGCAGGCAGACGAGATACTAAACGAACTGCGTAAGAATATCATCGGTTCGCTGCACCAGACAGGAGATAAAGACGAACCCAAAGACGGGATGGATATTTCTTTGTGCATTATTGATTTCGAGGCAAAGAGACTTCAGTTTGCCGGGGCGCATAACCCGCTTTATATTATCCGCAACAACGAGCTCATGCAATATAGCGGCGACAAGATGCCTTTAAGTTACCATAAAAATAAAGATGTACCGTTTACCAAACATGAGGTTAACCTTCAGCCCGGTGACCTCATATATATTTTCTCCGATGGCTATCTCGACCAGTTTGGAGGAGATAAAGGGTTTAAATTCCTTTCGAAAAATTTCAAAGAACTGCTGCTCAGGGTTCACCAACTGCCCTTGCACGAACAGCAAAAAATATTGCTGGAAGAACATGAGCAATGGAAAGGTCAACAGGAACAACTGGATGATATCCTCGTGATAGGTTTCAGGTATACCGGCAAGAAGCCGGCAAAAACTCCCGATGAAAGGTACAACTGGCAGGACAGGCAGATTTTGATTGCTGAGGATACCGATGTCAACTACTTTTTACTGGCCGAAGCTTTAAGGGAAACCAAAGCCAAACTGGTTAGGGTAAAAAATGGCAGGGAAGCAGTGGAGTTTTGTAAAACCAACCATATTGACCTTATCCTTATGGATATCAATATGCCCGATATGAATGGTTATGAGGCGACAACACAAATAAAAAGTTTTAAAAAAGATATCCCGGTAATTGTTCAGACCGCGCTCAATACGTCAAATGAAAAAGAGATTAGTTTGCAGGCCGGTGCCGATGATTATATTGCAAAACCTATTGAGCTGAAGGCATTTTTAACCAAACTTGGTCAATACCTTGATTAACAAGAATTATTTTACTAATTTAGAAGTCCTTCAAAATTCAGATTATAAAAATTTATAAACAAGTTTCCACATGAAATCACTGATAATGAATGGCACCGATGACACCCCTGCCATAAATTTCGATATTGCATCAGGAGTATTTGAAATTTCAGGCCGTTCGTTGCCCGAAGAGGTAATAAATTTTTATGCGCCAATAATTGACTGGGTTGAACAATACGCGTTAAACCCAAAAGACAATTCACTTTTAAAGCTGAAGCTTGTATATTTTAATTCTGCTTCACAGCGGTATCTGCTCGAAGTGCTCAACAGCTTTGAAAAGATCATTCACAAAGGTAAAAAGGTAATGCTCGAATGGCACTACCACGAAGACGATGAAGAGATGAAAGAAGCCGGTGAAGAATACCAGGATCTTGTTAAAATACCTTTTACTTTTCATACATATTAAAAAGAATGACCTTCAAGTTGTAACATTAACAGATTATAACAAGTATAAACCAATAAAAAAAACGGCTGCATATGAAAAAGTTTCTACTCGTTGTTTCCACTATTTTTTTTATTTTTTCTGCCCGTGCACAGGAACAACTTCATCACGAAAAAAAAGTATATGTTGATCCGAAAGGGAGGACCTATATCAACAAGGCCTTGCCAATTTACCTCAGGTTGGCAACTTCTCCCGATGAGAACAGCAAATCATACCTGTTAAAGAGCGAGGTTACTACCAAATATTCAAACCCGATGTATTTCGACACCGAGGGTTACAATACTTTTCGCTCCCCTTCACAGGTTGACACGGTGACCAAAAAGGTGGTATACCCTCTACAGGATATTATTTTTGAGGTTTATTCAGATAGTAAACCACCCGTTACATCTATTGATTATGGTTCTGCCAAACCTTATAAAAAAGAAAACAAGACATTTATCAACGGAATGGTGGAGCTTACCCTAAAAGCCAAAGACGAAACTTCGGGATTGGAAAATATTTATTATTCGGTTGACAAAGCTGCTTTTACCATTTATAACGCTCCCTTGAAACTCGATGCAGAAAAAGAATATATAGTTAAATATTATGCAGTTGATAATGTGGGAAATGTAGAACCAATACACGAACTTGTTATTGTTATTGACAAATCACGGCCTAAAACGGGTTATGAAGTATCGGGCGACCTGCATGAAAATGTGTTGTCTGCACGTTCGAAAATTATCATAAAATCGAATGACAATCAAGGTGTTGGCATTGAAAATATATTTTACCGCCTTAACGACAACGAAGAAAAAAAGTATACTGTCCCCCTGCAGGCTGCCTACCTTGAACAGGGGGAACACAAAATAACTTTTTATGCCAAAGACAAGGTGGGAAATACCGAAGAACCAAATGTTTTTAGTTTTTATGTTGATAAAACACCCCCGGTTATTGTGCAGGAGATACTCGGGAAAAGTTTTTTTGCAGGCGGCAAAGAATACTCTTCGGGCAGGAGCCAGCTTAAACTTACTACACTTGATAATAAGGCTGGTGTAAAAGAAGTATATTATTCATTGAATAACGGTGAGTATAAAAAATATGACCGCCCTTTTTATCTTTCCAATGTTACCGGAAATTTAACTGTTAAAGCATATGCCCTTGACAATGTGAACAATAAAACCGAAAGCGTTGAGATGGGCGACAAAACCTCACTCCCGTATGTTGACCTTACAGGCCCGAATGTAAAACATGGGTTCTCAGGCCCTTTGTTTGTATTCAGGGATACCGTATACATTTGCGGTAAAACAAAAATTATGCTCAAAGCTGTTGACAGCGAATCGGGCCTCGAAAGAATTGAATACACTGTAGACAATGCTAATACCGAGATTTACAGCAACGAATTTTCAATCGGGGAACAGGGGCTCCATAAAGTAAATGTTACCGGTTACGACAATGTTGAAAATACCAGTTCATCCGAATTCGTCGTAATAGTTGATAACACAGGCCCCGAAATTTACTCCAGGTTCAGCGTAAGTTCTGTCGGTAATAAGGTTACTGATGGTAAAACCATCGAACAATATCCCGGTCATGTAGTACTTTTTCTTTCAAGTTCAGACCAGGTAGTAGGTTTCGACCAGATGTTCTATTCTGTAAACGGTGCCGCAGAAAAAAAATACGCAGGCCTTATAAATTACTTTCCCGTAAAGGGCGATTACAACATTGTTGTCAGGGCGTTGGACAAACTTGGCAACGAAACCCGGAAAAGCATAGAGTTTTCGATTGCTGATTAACCGGTAATCCTTTTCAGACATTCTTTTTTTACCCCTGAAATACAATCCGAAGCACTAACAACTGACACTTCTCAATCTTTCCTTGCAGATAATAATTCTTACGGCCAATAAAGCTTCAACTCAACATTGCACAAATCCTTCTTCTAATTCATTTTTAAAAAGTTACACCGTATCTATAAAGGTGTAAGGTTATAATATTTCTGACAGATTATTGCTCCCTGAATCCCTCTTTATGCTCAATCCCTGGTGTACTGGTTACAACTGATACATCCCTGTTTCCTTCATCATTCTGTATAAAATCATGTTTTTAAAAATCGAATTCGATTAAATTAGCTTCATTAATAACAGTATATGGACAATATTCTTATTATCGGGGCTGCCGGACAGATCGGTTCCGAATTAACCCTTGAACTGCGAAATATCTATGGCCACAACCATGTATTTGCCACAGACATCAAGGATGCCCCGTCCGATGTGCGCGAAAGCGGGCCTTTCCAGTTGCTCGATGTAATGGACGACAAGCACCTTATCCATTTTATCATCCGAAACAGGATCACACAAATATATCACCTTGCAGCCGTACTTTCGGGCAACGCCGAAAAACTGCCCACCGCAGCATGGCAGATTAATATGAACAGCCTGATGAATATTCTCGAGGTAGCCAGGCTTGTCGAAGATGTGGAAAAAGTCTTCTGGCCAAGTTCAATTGCTGTTTTCGGTCCTACAACACCCCGTAAAATGGCGCCACAGATAACTGTTATGGAACCCGTTACAGTATACGGAATCAGTAAGCTGGCCGGCGAGCGATGGTGCGAATATTATTACAGGCGCTATGGAGTTGATGTACGCAGCCTGCGTTACCCCGGTCTTATCAGCTATAAAACCGAAGCGGGCGGCGGGACCACCGACTGGGCAGTGGAGATATACTACGATGCAGTGAGGCAAGGTTCTTACCGCTGTTTTCTTAAAGAAGATACCAAACTGCCCATGATGTTTATGGCCGATGCCATAAGGGCAACAGTTAACCTTATGGAGCTGCAGCGCTCCGAGATAAGCCTTCATTCGGCCTATAACATCAATGGTATCAGTCTCTCCCCGGCTGAAGTGGCTGAAGATATCAAACGTCACATCCCCGGTTTTGCCATAAGTTATTATCCCGATTTCAGGCAGGACATTGCCGATAGCTGGCCTGAGAATGTAGACGATACCATGGCGCGAAACCGCGATCACTGGGGCCCGCAGTATAGCCTGAAAGAAATTACCGATACCATGATAACAGAATTAACCAGAAAACTTGCTTAAAAAATATAACCAATATGTTTGGCAAAGTAAAAGCACACCTGCAGAATGAACTGGTAAAAATTGAAAATGCCGGTTTATACAAAAAAGAACGTGTTATTGTTTCACCCCAGGACGCCGTAATAAAACTCGACAACGGAAAGGAATTTCTTAATTTCTGTGCAAACAATTATCTTGGTCTCTCTTCTGATAAAAGACTGACAGAAGCGGCCAAAGAAGCTCTCGATACATACGGCTATGGCATGTCGTCTGTAAGGTTTATTTGTGGTACCACCAACCTGCACAAGAAACTTGAAGAAAGCATTTCCGGTTTTTTTGGCACTGAAGATGCAATACTATATGCCGCCTGTTTTGATGCCAATGGCGGACTGTTTGAACCCCTGCTGGGAGAAGAAGATGCGATTATCTCCGATACCCTGAACCATGCCTCAATCATTGATGGCGTGCGGCTATGTAAAGCCAAAAGGTACCGATATGCCAATGCCGATATGGGTGAACTTGAGAAATGCCTTCAGGAAGCACAAAACCAGCGCTTCAGAATGGTAATTACCGATGGTGTGTTTAGCATGGACGGGAACGTGGCACCTGTAGATAAGATTGTTGCCCTTTGTGAAAAATACGACGCCCTTCTGGCAATTGACGAAAGCCACTCGGCAGGTGTGGTTGGAAAGACAGGAAGAGGAGTGACCGAACTTTACAACGTGCGTGGTAAAGCAGACATTATTACAGGGACGCTCGGAAAAGCTTTTGGCGGTGCCATCGGGGGTTTTACCACCGGGCATAAAGAAATAATTGAGATGCTGCGGCAACGATCACGGCCTTACCTTTTTTCCAATTCATTACCCCCAATGGTGGTGAGCGCCGGAATTAAAATGTTTGATATTATGAGCAGTACTAATGTACTGCAGGACAAGCTCCATGAAAATACCGAATATTTTTCCCAAAAGATCAGGCAGGCCGGGTTTGATATCAAGCCAACCTCTTCGGCAATTGTAGCCATAATGTTATACGATGCCAGGCTTTCACAGGATTTTGCAGCCGCATTGCTCGAAGAAGGCATCTATGTCATAGGTTTTTATTACCCGGTGGTGCCGGAGGGTCAGGCAAGGATACGCATACAGCTTTCAGCCGCCCATGAAAAAGAACATCTTGACAAAGCCATTGGTGCATTCAAAAAAATCGGTGAAAAGCTGGGGGTTATATGAAATTTTACTGCCATTATTCATACTTTATAATAATTCGTCGATTGAAGCGGTTAATTTTGAGGTACGAAATAAATAGTATTCCTTAAATCCGCAAGTTAATTTGTCATTGGTAACGGAGTGAAGAATCTGCATGTGTATGGGAGATTCTTTGTTTCCTGCCTGCAGCAGGCAGGCTCTCAGAATGACAAATGAATATACCGATTCATAAATTGATAGCATTAACTTGCGGATTTAAGGGTATTGCTTAATCGAGGCAATATGTTGAAAGAAAACGGATGATTAATTCGGGTTAAAAATGTATTTTTACCATCATCAGAAACAAACAACTATGAAGATTCTCTCAGTGGTTGGTGCGAGGCCAAATTTTATGAAGATTGCACCTTTTATCAGGGCTATAAATTTTTATAACGGACAAACAGGAAAGGATAAAAAAATAAGTCATACCCTGGTGCATACAGGCCAGCATTATGACGACCGCATGTCAAGAACTTTTTTTGAAGAGCTCAACATTCCCGATGCCGATATTAACCTGGGTGTGGGCTCTGGCACACATGCCGAACAGGTAGGACAAACCATGATTGCTTTTGAAAAGGTGTTATGGTCTGAAAAGCCAGACTGGGTGGTGGTTGTCGGCGACGTGAATGCCACGCTGGCATGTTCGGTTACTGCTAAAAAAGAACATATAAATTGTTGTCATATTGAAGCAGGGCTGCGCTCAGGTGATATGAGCATGCCAGAGGAGGTGAACAGGCTCGTTACCGACAGGCTCTCCGACCTGCTGCTCACGCCCGATGTTATATCAGGCGGGAACCTCCGGAAGGAAGGAACCCCGGAAGAAAAAATACGTTTTGTTGGTAATATCATGATAGATACCCTTGAAGCCAACCGTCACAAAGCCGAAGAACTTGACCTGTACGATATTTTTAAGAAGAATTCAATCAATGATGCCTATGTGAAATTCAAAGGCACCAAAATTCCCCCGGTGGCTTCGATGACGCTGCATCGTCCGTCAAACGTTGACCATCAGGATGTATTAGTACCCTTGGTTCAATTTCTGCTTACCGAAATCTGTCACGACCTGCCCATGGTATGGGCAGTGCACCCGCGTGCCAGAAAAATGCTTGAGCAATTCGGGCTTTGGGAGAAAATGTTCCGCAATGAAAACCTGCTTTTGCTTGAACCACTGGGTTATCTTGAGATGTTAAAGCTTAACATGCAGTCTGAAATAATGCTTACCGATAGCGGGGGATTACAGGAAGAGTGCACGGTATTGGGCACTCCCTGCCTTACCATGCGCTGGAATACTGAACGTCCTGTTACATTGCAGGAACATGGCGGCGCAAGTATCCTGGTTGGAAATAATATTGAAAGGATACGTAAAGAATATCACCATACGAGATCAACAGGCCGTAAACCGCACCGCCCTGAAAAATGGGACGGACATACGGCAGAAAGGTGCCTCGAGGAGATTATAAAAGGATGATAAGGGATGAACAGGGTTTGGGTGCTGGTTTTTAAAAAAACATAAATTAATCTCATTGTCATTTCATTCTATCATCTCAAAGATTCAAAAAATAATCTTTTTCAACCGAGAAATCCACAGATGGGAATTTGGCTTTCAGTTTTTCTATTTGCTGCAGCATGGTGTTTCTGAACTTCTTTGATTCGCCCGAAGAGTGATTTACCACCCTGTGTTCCATAGCTTTCATCAGCTTTTCAATATTTTTCATATCTGCCACAGTCCTGGCGGTAAAATACGTATCTGTAAAACGTTGCCAGGTATAGTCAATTGCAGCTTCCGACGGGTGCAGCATGTCTTTCGCATAAAAACGGTAATCGCGAAGCTCGTCCATAAAGATTTCGTATGCCGGGAAATATGAAACAAAATCAAAGTTATCTATCAGTTGTTGAATGGCCAGGTGTAATACCGATTTACTTAACTGATTGTTCACAGCGCCGTCTTTCCAATGCCTGATCGGGCTTACGGTAAATATCACTTTTAGGTGCGGATTATGTCCTTGTAGCCTCTTTAAAAGTGTGGCATACTCAATGGTTATTTGCTCAGGGCTGAGCATATACCTGTGAAATTCACGGGCAGGGATCTTATGACAATTGGCAACCACCTGTCCGGTTTTTAAATATTCATAAACCCACGCCGTTCCGAAAGTAATAAAAAGGTAGTCTGTTTTGGAAAAGAATTCCCCCGCTATTGCTGTGGAATGGTTGATTTTCTCAAGACATTTGGCCTTATCGGCATCTGTATATGCTGTATAGTGATAAAAACTCAGCCAGTTGTTATTGTAACAAAGAATATCCTTTTCTGTAAAAACTTTTCGTTCAATTAAAATCTGAATACATTCTTTTACTGATAGTGGGTTATACAAAACGCCGAAAGGGTTATGCATAACTGAAAACTTAAGCCTTTGCATCATCAGCCCGATATTATCTGCAAAACAAGAACCAACAAACAGACATTTGCTGGTATAACCAATGCTGAAAAGGCTTTGCAGTATTTCAACTCTTGTCCTGAATTCCATAAACAAATTTGGGCCCCAGAATATTCTATATCGTTTTAATTGCTGTAAATTTGCAGAAAAAAAGGCATATTTCAACATATGCCCTGACTTTTCGGGTTTTTAATCAATATACTGTTTCATCACCATGCAAAAAGTTATTCAGATAAGCACCCATGCGCACAATGGCTTGTATGATATTACAGATGAAGTCAAATCAATTGTAAAATCAAGCGGCATCAAAACCGGTATGGTGAATGTATATGTCCAGGGCGCCACCGCGGCCATTATGATCCAGGAAAACTGGGATGATTCTGTGCAAAAAGATGTTGTTACGCTTTTGAATAAGCTTATCCCGCATGGTGTTTGGCAGCACGACCATCAGGACAATAACGGTGATGCACACCTGAAAGCCGGCATTGTAGGGCCTTCGGAAACGATTCCTATAATTGATGGCATGCCGGGACTTTCAACATGGCAAAATATCTTTTTGTGTGAATTCGACGGGCCAAGGAACACAAGAAAAATTGTTGTCACCTTACATAATTGCACTAACAGTTAAATCTTTCCTTTAAAAATCAATAATTTTATTCTTTGTTAAAAATCATCAAACATTCAGCTAAAAATTTCGTTAAAATAGTTGTAAAAAAAATGGCACATTAATTGAATAAGTTATCGTAAAAATTCAGAATGAAAAGTTTTATATCCTTCATATTATTGAGTATCGCGGCCTTTGGTGGCCTTATGGCACAAGACACCATACGTTATGAAAGAAACAACACGGTGGTTTACGGGCTCATTCTTGATGGCGACACCCTGTTGCTCTCATCTATCGAAGAGGTTTATATTTTTCCGCGCAGAAGGTTCAGTTCCGATTGGGAATACAGGAAATACCAGCGCCTGATAAGAAATGTAAAAAAAGCTTATCCTTACGCCAAAATGGCTAAACAAAAATATGATGAAGTAGAAGAACATTTCCTCACCTTAAAATCAGAAAAATCCAGAAAGGTTTACATCAAGCAGGTTGAAAAAGAAATAATGAATCAATATGAGGATGAACTGAAAAAACTTACCATTACCCAGGGGAGGATCCTTATAAAATTGATTGACAGGGAGATAGGAGAAACATCTTACGATCTTTTAAAAGACCTCAAAGGCTCGTTCAGCGCTTTTTTCTGGCAAACCATTGCGAGAATTTTCGGATCGAACCTGAAAAGCAATTTTGATGCTGAAGGTGAAGACAGGTTGATAAACGAAATTGTTATATTGATCGAAAGAGGGGTACTGTAATTATAAAACCAATGTACCTTATAACATGAAAAGAACATTCATTGCTATTGATATTCCGTTTTCAGTTGCAATAAAAGATTGCATCAGCTCATTTTCAGCAGCACTGGAAAACGAGAAAATAAAATGGCTTGAACCGGATAACCTTCATTTAACGCTCAAGTTTCTCGGGGAGACCAAAGAAACAATGTTGCAAACTATTGGTGATACCCTAGCTATAATAGCATCTGAACAACCGGTTTTTGATATAAGTATAAAAGGCCCGGGGGTATTTAAAAGCATTGTAAAACCTACAGTAATATGGCTTGGTGTGGAAGTAAACCCTATACTTGAAACGCTATATTCGGCAATTAACGTGCAAATGGAAAAGCTGGGATTTATTCCCGAGTCAAGAAAATTTTCACCCCACCTGACCATTGGCCGGGTAAAATACATTAAAGAAAAATCAAAACTGCAACAATTACTTCAGGAGAATAGTACAAAAGTCTTCCAGCATTTCAGGGCAGGCGAAATTGTTTTTTACGAAAGCATACTCGGCTACACAGGCCCAAAATATATACCCTTAGGTAAATATCAACTCAATAAGGCATCCTGAATAAAAACAATTAGACCCCTTTTCGCCGCAAAATGGTCAGCAGGGTATAGATCAAAATTTTGATATCCACATATAATGACATGTTGTCAAGGTAGATGAGGTCGTATTTAAGCCTTTTGATCATCTGGTCAACATTCTCTGCATACCCGAATTTAACCTGTCCCCATGAGGTAATACCGGGTTTAACTTTTAGTAAATGAAGGTAGTGGGGGGCTTTTTCGGTGATCCTGTCTATGAAATATTTTCGTTCCGGCCTTGGGCCCACAAGCGACATATCTCCCTTTAGCACATTGAAAAAATTAGGTATCTCGTCAAGCCGGGATTTACGCATAAAGCGCCCGAACTTTGTAATCCTGTTATCATTTTTTGAGGAAAGTTCAGGCCCGTTGGTCTCGGCATTTTTGTACATCGAGCGGAACTTATAAATTGTAAATGGTTTGCCGTACCGCCCAATTCGCTCATGGCTGTAAAATATGGGCCCCGGGGAAGACAGCTTGACCCCTATCATTAGGAAAAGGCAGAGTGGCGAAAGTATTAAAAGCGCCAGAAATGATATTACAATATCAATCATCTGTTTGATATTTTCCTGCCATGCCGGCATAAGATGATGTGAAATCTGGATGAGCGGTACACCAAGAATAGCAGACATTCTTACGCGGCCGGTAAGAATATCATACATGCTTGGAATTGCGCTAAGTACTACATTACAGTCTATCAGTTTGTTAATGATCTGTCCTATTTTGTCATGTTCCGATAATTCTATGGCTATGATTACCTCCTCAACTTTATGATGGGTGATGATACTTTTGACATCGTCAAGCGAACCAAGGTGCGGCAGGTATTTTGCCAGTTTAAAACCATTATTGTCATTAACATTTACAAACCCGATAAATTTATGCCCGTTGCTTCTCGGCTGGTTTTCAATTTCTTCAACAATTTCAACAGCCTTCTCGTTACTTCCGATCAGCAATGTGTTGAAACCTATCTCGCGCCGGTGTATTTTATGGGTCGTGCGGGTAGTTATGATCAACCTGGGAATGTAAGTAAGAGAAAAATGAACCGTAAAAAGTATGATAAACGAAATGTAATAATTAGAATAGGTCTGAATGGTGTCATCCAAAATCAGCGCGAAAAACAGGATGATTACCCCAAGCAATGTGTTCGACAGCGTTTGCCATAACTCTGAAAGCCTCGATTTTCTGAAAACATTCCTGTAATATCCCGAAGCATAGTAAATTACGAGCCAGAAAAGGGGGATAAGCAAAAGACCGAGAAAAAACTTTGACTCAATTTGGTTGATGATGTGCTGAAAACCCTGTGCTTCAATATATAGTTTCCTGAAAATATAAAAGCATGCCCAGCTTAGCAGGGCCGATAAATAATCTGAGACAACATATTTCAGCAATTGTTGAAGTCTGTTCATTCAGGAATAACAATTGATATCAGCGTCATGATATCTGTATCTAAATTTGAAAAGCACAAAGATAAAAATAATCTTTATCTCAATAGCTGACAAATACTAATTTTTAAAATTCCATTAATTCCGCAAGTTATTTTGGTTTTTCCTATCAGGCTTCGACTACCCGCCTGCTTTAACAATACAGCAGACAGGCGCTGCTAATGATACCAATTCTCAGTCATGCTGAAATCGTTTCAGCAACTTTTTAATTCTCGTAGAGATATTGAACCGTTTGTCCGGCTAAGCCAAACAAGTTGAGGATGGCGATCTCTGTATCAAATGTTACTCAACAGTTGCCGGCATGTACCCTGTTCAGGCTATCCATTATTTTATCGGCAAGATACAGCGATTTAAAACCGTCTTCTGATTTTGATACCAGTTTTGAATTGTTTTGTATCGAATGGATAAAACTGAAGAGTTCATCAATCACGGGATTATTGGAAATCACCTTTTTTGTGACAGGTTGAAAGCTGATTTTACCGGATGGGGTCTTTTCAGTTTTTTCAGGCCTGATTATCGTAATTTCGTTGGTTAAAAAATTAATGTTGGTAATTCTGTCCTGCTGTGTAAATAAACCATAATGATTATTGTCGGATGTTATCCTGCTGCAGTTGAGGTTGGCTACGCAGCCGGTATCGAATTCCATCCTTACATTAATTACATCGGGATTAACATTCACCATTTTTATACCACATGTTTTCAGGCTTTTAACATTTGCACGAAGAACAATATTCACAATTTCAATATCTGTAAGTATAGCCTGTAAAATGCTCTCATTAGAATTATCTTCCTTATCGGAAAAAAGGTTGTGCATTTCTATAAGCCTTACGTTTTTCAAATGAGGGAGGGCAGCATTGAGCGCCGAGTTGAACCTTACAGGCCGCTCGACCATTAGGGTAACATTGGCCTCGCTGGCTAAATTAATAAGGTTTACGGCCTGCTGCCTGTTTTTTAGCATCGAAGGATTGATAAACAAATGTTTTGTTTGTTTCAAAGCTTTTTGGGCAATATCAAAACATTGCTGGCACCGGCAAACAAAATCAAATGCATCCGCGCATTGCATCAACTCATCAACAGAAAGGAATTTTTTTAAAAGAACATTGGTTTTTTTATCCTGTTCTGTATTCTGAAGGGGGTCAAAATATCCAGCAATTGACACCCCGGGAACCTTAGTGAAGATTTCTGCGTGTGCGAAAGATTGTGCAAAAGACCCAATAAAACCTATTCTCAACATTTGTTTTCGTCTTTGTGCAAACATAAATTATTTCGAAACAAACTATTTTTTTTTTAGAACCAACTTATCAACTATTTTTGTTTTCGTTGTTAATTCGGAATAAATGTTAATATAGTGCCGATGGAAGATAGTTTTTTGCACAAAGGTTTAAGGAAGAAACTGGTTGATGAGATAAGGAGAAAAGGGATAAAAACTGAAGAGGTACTTGAAGCTATTGGTAAAATTCCGCGGCACAGTTTTATGGACAGCAGCTTTATAACCTTTGCCTATAAAGACCAGGCTTTTCCGATTGCCGCTGGCCAGACCATTTCGCAGCCATATACGGTGGCGTTTCAGACCGAATTGCTTCAGGTGAACAAACGTGACAAAATTCTTGAAATAGGCACCGGTTCAGGTTATCAGACTGCCGTGCTTTTAGAACTCGGGGCTGCCGTTTTCTCTGTGGAACGTTTCAGGGAGTTATACCTCAAAGCAAAATCAACCCTCTCTGAATTGGGTTACAGGCCACAGCTATTTTACGGTGATGGTTACCAGGGATTGCCAACCTATGGCCCTTTCGATAGAATTCTGATTACAGCAGCAGCACCTGCTATACCCGAACAGTTGCTTGATCAGCTTAAAACAGGGGGAAGGCTTGTGGCTCCTGTTGGAGGCACTGCCTCACAAAAAATGATATTGGTTGAAAAAACAGCAGAAAATAATTACATCACCTCAGAACATGGTTACTTCATTTTTGTTCCTATGGTGAAAGGAAAAGAATAACGCTTACCCGTAATGAAAATTAAAAATTTTGTAGTCAACGGATTTTCAGTCAATGCCTTTGTTATTTCAGATACCACGGGAGAATGTATCGTGATAGACCCTGGATTTTATACTCCTGATGAAGAGTTGGCATTTGTAAAGTACATTGAGGACAATAATCTTAACCCTGTGCTGGTGCTTAATACCCATTGCCATGTAGACCACATACTGGGAAATAAATTTGTCTGCGAAAAATACAGCATCCCACTTGCAACGCATGCAGATGATATTTTCATACTGGAACGTGCAACTGAAATGGGTGCTGTTTTCGGCTTCAAAGTAAATCCGTCACCCCCGGTCAATAGAAAAATTTCCGATGGTGATTACATAAATTTCGGCAATTCAAAGTTGTTGGCTATCCATACCCCGGGACACTCGCCGGGAAGCCTTTCTTTTTACAGCAGTGAAGAAAAATTTCTTATCGCCGGAGATGTGCTTTTTGCAGGAAGCATTGGAAGGACCGACCTGCCCGGGGGAAGTTACGAAACAATCATTTCAAGTATTAAAAACAAATTGCTTGTGCTGCCCCGCGACACGGTTGTTTATCCCGGCCATGGCCCTTCAACGGACATTGGCAGGGAATATGACACAAATCCTTTTTTGAAATAATTTATTGCAATAATTTGCTTACTTTAACAATTTCAATTCAATAAAATTTAACTTTCTGTCTACTATGTCTGTTGAAAAATTTTCGTCGCGCCATATCGGGCCAAGGGATTCAGAGTTACCCGAAATGCTGGGGAAAATCGGTGTAAAATCGCTTGATGAACTGATTGATAAAACTGTTCCGTCATCCATACGGCTTGAAAAATCCATTGATCTGCCGGAAAGCCTTACCGAAAACGAATATTTTAAATATATCAAAAGAATTGCTGCCAAGAACAAGGTCTATAAATCATATATCGGGATGGGTTATTATGGAACGGTATTCCCTGCGGTTATTCAGCGCAATATTCTTGAAAACCCCGGCTGGTATACTTCTTACACTCCTTACCAGGCCGAAATTTCGCAGGGGAGGCTTGAAGCCCTGTTAAATTTCCAGACAGTAATTATAGAACTTACCGGAATGGAGATTGCCAATGCATCGCTGCTCGACGAGGCCACAGCAGCAGCCGAGGCCATGACCATGATATATGGTTTGCGCACGCGTGAGGCTGTAAAAAATGAGTACAACAGGTTTTTTGTAGATGAAAATGTTTTTCCGCAGACACTCGAAGTGCTTAAAACCCGCGCAAAACCGCTTGGAATAGAGGTTATCACAGGTAATTACAATTCTGTGAACTGGGAACCTTCAATATTTGGTGCATTTGTTCAATATCCTGCTGCAGACGGGTTGCTCATGGATTATAAAGAATTTACCCAAACCGCACATACCAATGGTACCCTTGTTGCTGTTGCCGCCGATATCATGAGCCTGGTACTGCTGACCCCGCCGGGTGAATGGGGCGCCGATGTTGTTGTGGGTTCTGCTCAGCGATTCGGTATCCCAATGGGTTACGGGGGGCCTCACGCCGCCTTTTTCGCCACCCGCGATGAATTCAAAAGAAGCATCCCGGGAAGGATTATTGGCGTAAGCATAGATTCGCAAGGCAACAGGGCTTTGAGGATGGCGCTGCAAACACGCGAACAACATATCAAGCGCGAACGTGCAACATCGAATATATGCACCGCCCAGGCATTGCTTGCCATTATGGCCGGTATGTACGCTGTATACCACGGCGCCGAAGGTATAAAGAATATTGCCACGCATATACATCTTCTGGCTGCCCGCCTGAACGAAAAACTTTTGGAACTTGGTTATAAACAGGAGAACAACGATTTTTTCGACACCCTGAAAGTTGTACTCCCCGAAAATGTTACCTGCAGGGATATTGAGATACTGGCGCTCGAGAGACAGATTAACCTGCGTTATATTGATGATAAAACCATTGGTATCAGCACCGACGAATCCACCACCCTCGACGACCTGAACAGGTTGATCGAGGTGTTCTCCTTTGCCAATAAAAAACCGGTAAAAAGCCTTGATTCAATTGAAGGCCCTGTTTCATTTGGTAAATTATTTTCTCGTAAAAGTACCTTTCTTACACATGAGCTTTTTAACCTCTACAGTTCAGAAACAGCAATGATGCGGTATATTAAAATGCTTGAACGAAAAGACTTTTCACTTACCCATTCCATGATCCCGCTGGGTTCGTGTACCATGAAGCTGAACGCTGCCACTGAGTTGTTGCCGTTAAGCTGGCCTGAATTCGGTGAAATACACCCTTTTGTGCCATTCGACCAGGCAGAGGGATATCAGCAATTGTTTTACGAACTTGGTAAATTTCTGCGCAAGATCACCGGATTTGAAGAAGTGTCTTTTCAACCCAATTCTGGCGCTGCCGGGGAATATGCCGGCCTGATGGTAATACGAAAATACCACGAAAGCAGGGGTGACAGCCATCGCGACGTAGTGCTGATACCTTCATCTGCGCACGGCACGAACCCCGCAAGCGCGGTAATGGCCGGTATGAAGGTGGTGGTGGTAAAATGCGATGAAAACGGTAATGTGGACCTCAACGACCTTAAGGCCAAAGCTGAAAACCAGAAGCCATTCCTCGCTGCTTTCATGATTACCTATCCCTCCACCCACGGGGTATTCGAATCAAAAATTAAAGAAATGGCAGAAATCGTGCATACCAATGGCGGACAGGTGTATATGGACGGTGCCAATATGAACGCTCAGGTTGGTCTTACCAGTCCTGCAGTGATCGGCGCCGATGTATGCCACATCAACCTGCATAAAACATTCGGCATACCACATGGTGGCGGCGGGCCGGGTATGGGCCCGATTGCCGTGGCCGGGCATCTGGTTGAGTTCTTGCCTTCACACCCTGTTATCCCAACTGGCGGTATAAAGGGCGCAGGGGCAGTGTCAGCAGCGCCCTGGGGAAGCGCCAGCATACTTACCATCTCACATGCCTACTGCTGGATGCTTGGGGCAGAAGGACTTACCAAAGCCACGAAAACAGCCATACTGAATGCCAACTACCTTGCTGCCTGCCTGAAAGATTATTATAAAGTTTTATATAAGGGTGAAAACGGGTTTGTTGCCCACGAAATGATACTCGATTGCCGTGAATTTAAACAACTGGCCGACATTTCTGAAGCCGACATTGCCAAAAGGCTTATGGATTATGGTTTCCATGCCCCAACCCTTTCTTTCCCCGTACATGGCACCATTATGGTTGAACCTACTGAAAGCGAACCGAAGCAGGAACTCGACCGGTTTGTGGAGGCCATGGTTTCAATTTACAAAGAGATTGTGCAGGTGAAGGAAGCCGGAAACCGTGATAACAATATTTTGAAAAATGCACCCCATACTGAAATGGCAGTAACAGCCGATGAATGGAACTATCCATATAGCCGTAAACAGGCTGCTTTTCCGCTAAAGTGGGTAGAAGACAACAAATTCTGGCCATCGGTAGCCCGTGTTGACGATGCATACGGAGACAGAAACCTGGTGTGCTCATGTTTGCCGGTAGGGGAGTATGATGAGCATTCAACTGAAGAAGGTTAATACAGGAACAATTCGCTCAACGAAAAGAATTTATATCAGGTATAGTTTTAGGGCAATGATTGGATCATAATTAGGGGGTAATACTGCCCGGAGGTTTTAAACGTATATAATCATTATATAGATCCTGAATAATCTTAACCAGTTACTATTTCTCACGTGAAAATAAAATAATCAATCCTAACATTTACGGTATTCTGGTTATCTTCGCATTTCCAGAAATTATCCATTTTAAGGCTTCTAACTGTTAAAAGCATGTTGCACGAGATTTATCCACACCGTTTCGACAATCAATTTCTGGCAAACAGGATAATGGGTGAAAACGATTTTATACTGCATTTTCTTGATCATACAGTGTTATTAAAAACAGATGGTGATGATTTTGTGCTGCCTCAAAAAAAAGACCTGCCGGAAATAACAGTTTCTGCAAAACATACCTTTTTATTCACCCTCGACGATGTGTCCTGTTTTCTTCTCTGGGAAGATCCAAAGGCGGATGCGTCGCAGTTTATTTACAGGGATATCACTTTTTTCAGGAAAACAAAACGACAGGAAATTGCATGGGCCGCCGTTACCGGATACCATTTGATGAACTGGTACACACAAAACAGGTTTTGCGGAAAATGCGGAGCAGAGATGCAGCATAAGCCCGATGAAAGGGCGATGGAATGTCCTGCATGTCGTTCAGTTGTTTTTCCGAGAATTTCCCCGGCAATTATTGTAGCGGTGGTTAGTAACAATAAAGTTTTACTGGCCCGCGGATCGAATTTCCCAGTTGGCTGGTACTCGCTTATTGCAGGCTATGTTGACATTGGAGAACCGCTCGAGGATACCGTAATACGTGAAGTAAAAGAGGAGACAGGCCTTGATGTGCGTAATATCAGGTATTATAAAAGCCAGCCCTGGCCACTATCGGGCTCGATAATGATTGGTTTTGTTGCCGAAGCAGATGAAGACCAGCCTATTATTATAGATAAAAAGGAAATTGCCGATGCAGCATGGTTCACCAGGGGCAATCTGCCGGATCATTCTCCCCTATTTGGGATTTCGGGTGAGATGATTGAGAAATTTGATAAAGGGGAGTTGTAAATGTTTTCGAAAATATGTGGATGCCACTTTTAAAAATAAAAGAGTGATGCAGTTGAATTGCCCACATCACCCCCAATGTTTTATGAGCACGTATTATGCGCTGACGATTGTCTACTTTTCAATCTTAAACATTCCATGATACATAAATTTTCCATCAGGAAAATTCAGTTTCAAATGGTCTAAAACAACATCTTTTCCTGCATGTAATCCCTTTTTAATTAATTCAATCTCTTTGTCGGAGATTTTATTACCCGAAATTACAAACTTCTCCTCGTCCGATTTATCCTGATTAAAATAAATTCGATACTCACTCACGTCATAGGTTGCTTCTAATTTTTCACCGTAATATACATGTAATTCCCGGTTTTTTATTAGCTTATCAATGCTTGTCCTGTTTCCAAGATTTAATATTTCTCCTCCAATTACAAATTTTGGATTCGGCAAAGGAACTACTGTGAACTCCTGGGAAAAATCAGTTCCATTTGCAAAAGATGAAACTTTTAGTAAACCTTCCTTATCAGGGATAACAAATATTTCACCACCCTCATTAGAAATTTTCCCGTTATTAGTCTGAAGTTTACTATCAGGTGGCAAATTAACACTTAAAGGATTATAAGCCCATTTGTAAAGGTAATTAACCTTTGGAGTAATTGAGTAATTCGATTTATCAGTCTTTGTTTGACCGTTTACACAAGCAATAGCAATAAATAGAACCGTTGCTAATGGTATCAAAGCCAAAATTCTTAACTTTGAGCCTTGATTAAATTTACTTTTAGTCATCATAATTATTCGTTTTTTAATTAATGAATGCCAGCCTGACCGGCAGACAGGATTAAAACTTGAAGAAAGGCAGATGAGTGTTTCTTCTGCTACTTGATTAAGCAGGAGTGCTTGGTACCTATGCTTGTCAGTCCCGGTATTGAGTACTCCTTCATCTGCAAGATATTCATGCACTAACTGTACAGAATTTTTCATCATCCATACCAACGGATTAAACCACATTACGGCCGATAATAGTTCAATCAGTATTAAATCAATAGAATGATATTGTGATGCGTGAACTCTTTCATGTGTTATTATATCCTTATTTTCATCAATTAAAAAGTCGTTCGGAATAAAAATCCAGTTAAAGAAAGTAAACGGACTTCCAATCCTGCTGTTTAGTATAACAATATTGTCTTGTTTTATTTTTTCCGTAGTGCCAAACAGATAAAAGATTTTAATCAGATGAACCAATAAGCGACAAAGCAAAAATGATAATCCGATTAAGTAGAAAGCAATAAGGAAATTTTTTATGTTCCAATTCCTGTCTTTTATTGGTTGTATATCAGACTGATTTAATATAAATCCATCTGTTTTGATTTCTGTATTCCCTGCTATCTGATTTATTTCTACAATCTCAGATATGTTTGTTGATAATTTTAAATCAATCCGATAAGTAGATAATGGCAATAATATTGATAAAAAAACGGAAAATAGCAGGAAGTATCTGAGCTGTTGTAATCGGGTTTCTCCTTTCTGAAATACTAAATACCCTAAGTATAAAACACTTAAGCAAAATGTGGAAATTAGAATGTAACGAATAAATATTTCCATACTATTTGGTTTTTGATATTTCCTGCTCAATCATGGTTTTTAGTTCTTCCAACTCGTTCAGGGATAAATCTTTATTTTTGACAAAAAAGGATACCATTTGATTTAGTGAACCATTGAAAAATCCTTTGGCAGTATCTTTAATTAAGTATTTTGCATAATCGGTCTCTTTTACAAGAGGAAAGTAAACATTGGTCTTTCCAAATGTTTTATGTGAAACATATGCTTTTTTCTCAAGAACTTTAATCACAGTGGCTACTGTATTATATGCAGGCTTTGGATTATTTAATGCATCAAGGACATCACTTACTGCACCTTCTTTTATTTTCCAAAGTGCTTTTAATATCTCCTCTTGAGCTTTTGTAATCTCTTTCATAAATCAAATTTTGAAACAAATATACTATAATTTTTTATTATAAACTATATATATAGTATATATTTCAGAAAATATTTAAATATATTTTCAAATGATCAATATGAGCATTCTGTCCTGCTTGCAAATAGGCATCCTAAGCCATTCAATATTTCTTTCATGACAATCCTTTTTTAATTATTAATTGTTATGCTGTTCAGGTATAAAAACCAGATAGGTTGCGACTAATAAAGTCTTCCGTTATCCAAAGGATTCTTTAAGTCAATCCGGAAAACATGGATATCTTCACTTTCATCTCTTTGTCCGTTGTTATTATAATCTGATTGGGCAAATACATACATAAAATCATTGGCCGGGTCG
Source organism: Bacteroidales bacterium (assembly GCA_016936215.1). GTDB lineage: Bacteria > Bacteroidota > Bacteroidia > Bacteroidales > UBA10428 > JAFGPL01. Next base: position 5,548 of record JAFGPL010000318.1, on the reverse strand, counting down.
TATTGTGAACTTATAACCGAATAATTCAAGGGGACTAGTTTTTTCCTGTTTAAGCCATTCAAATCAAAACAATAAAAACGTCTCAGGTCTTTCAGGTTTATAAAGCCGTCTTTGTTTGTGTCCTCGTCATAAACAGAAATCATGTAATATGCTCTTGTTATCGGTTTAAAATTCAGGGTGTCACTTGAATAAGAAGGAAAATATATTGTTTTAACGAGAACAGGGGCGTTAAATATATTTTTCTTCATTTTCGTCTCAACATTGTAAAGCGAAACATTTACAATATTATATCCATATACCGCCTGCAAACCCGGCATAAAATTGTAATTCCAGTTATTGCCGGTTGCAGACCCTGTTTCGCTGTAATTCCAGTAAAAATTGTTATCTTCTATATAATATGTTTCACTTCTTTTATCATAATTAAGTTTGTATACAGGGGTTAGCCGGTATTTCGGGTATCCGGTCAGCAATACATTACCGGGCCGCGTTACCATTTTTACCGAATCTTTTGAGAAACCGTCTGCCTGGTCTGTTTCAGAGGATGGATTTTCCGGGCTTACTGAAAATCCTTTTTCATATTGCTTTTCCCGGGAACACCCTATGAATGCTATTAAAATAAACAAAACAGTAATGTTTTTCATTTGTATTAAAAGTTTAAATGTTTTGCCAATTCCGGAATATTTTTTTATGCGGATTACATTCTTTCAAATTGCAACTTCGCCGTTTCTGTGATATAATGCCTGCAAAAAATTGTTTCTGCATTAATTTAGCAACACGGTTGTATCAACAATAATGCACCAATATACAAAAATATTGCTTTCGTAAACTATTATAGAGTAGCTATTATTTAATGGTAAGCGAAGAATCGCCTCATGTAATTTTTATATTTGTAAAAAAATTTTAATCGTGAAGAAACAGGGAACCATTATTATTGCACTGTTAGCCATCATTTCAGAGTTGCATGCACAACAACCGGCATTTCCCGGTGCTGAAGGTTTTGGAAAATATACCAGTGGTGGCAGGGGTGGTATGGTGGTTTATGTCAACAACCTTAATGATTCTGGAACGGGAAGTCTGCGCGAAGCGTTGACCTCCGATACCTATAAAGGAAAAAAGAGGACCATTGTATTTAGTGTTTCGGGAACGATAGAACTGCAAACCACTATTGAAATAAAATACGACTCGTGCATCACCATTGCCGGACAAACAGCACCCGGTGACGGTATCTGCCTGAAAAACTTTCCGATAAAAATTGGGGACAGCAGGGACATTATTATAAGGTATCTTCGGTTCAGAATTGGTGATGAACAGGACTGCGGCACCGGGTGCGATGAAATAGATGCCCTCTCGGTGCGTAAATGCTACAACATTATGCTCGACCATTGTTCGCTGGGCTGGTCAATAGACGCGGTTCTGGACCTGACTGTTCAGACAGGTTACAGCACGGTGCAGTGGTGTTTACTGCACGAACCGCTTAACAATTCAAAACATTCAAAAGGGGCACATAGCTACATTGCAGGATGGGATGGTAACAGTTATGGCAGTTACAATGTTTTTGCCGGAGGGTCTTATCACCACAACCTGCTGGTATCGGGAGGTTCGCGTACACCCCGGCTCGACTCGTATGCCGGCGAAAACGGCAAACGCGACCTGATAGACATGGTAAACAATGTTATTTACAACTGGTCGGGTTATGGCGCTTATGGAGGTGAAGCCGCCGATGTAAACTGGCAGAATAATTATCACAAATACGGTCCAAGCACAGCAACGAGAAAAAACCAGATTTTTAAAGCCGATGACTCATGTAAAATGTATGTTGACGGTAACTTTGTATACGGCTTTCCCGATGTTACTGTCAATAACAGTCTGGGTATCAATCCGGGCGACATTTTAACAGTGGATGAATTACTCCAGGACCAGCCATATGAAGTGTGGGATATAAAAATGCAACCTGCCGGTGAAGCATTCACCTCTGTATTGGCGCATGCAGGGGCTTTTGTCCCGGTGAGGGATGCCGTGGATAAACGTATAGTAAACGACGTAATCAACCATACCGGTAAAATAATTGATTCCCAGTCGGAAGTTGGTGGCTGGCCTGTGTTAAACAGTGTGGCAGCGCCTGCAGATACAGACATGGACGGAATGCCGGATGCCTGGGAAGATAAAATGGGTTTGAATGAAAACGATGCTGCCGACAGGAACAACATTTCTTTTAACGGTTATACCGAACTGGAACTGTACCTGAACAGCATTGAGTTTCAGCGGCCCGTTCAAAATGTAAATTACAGTATAATCAACGGAGGGGTGGTTTTAATAAAGTGGGATGACATTTACCTTGGGGAAGACAGTTTTCGCATCGAAAAAGCGGTTAATGGGGCGGATTATACCTTTTTTGCCAATGTTCCAGGGAATTCTGTTTCATGGCTTGATGAGGATTTTCAGCCTGCAAAGGGGGTAAATTACAGGGTTATCGCTGTTCAGGCAGGTATTGCCGAAACTCTGCCAAACTTAAAAGTTGAAGCCACCGGACTGGAACTGCTGTTAAATGACACGGTCTACGCGGGCGATACTGTTAATATTATAGCATTGTTTGAACCGTCAGTTGCCACCAACCAGTTGATAAAATGGGAGCTGGAGGCACAGCCCGAAGGTATTGCCTCAATAAACCATTCAGGACGGCTGGTTACAACCCAGGCCGGAGAAATTACCATCACGGCCTCTTCAATGGATGGCGGCAATTTACAGGCAGTAAAAGAAGTAGTTATACTCGATCATAAATCTTCAGTTGAAGACAGAAATATTACAGTATCTGAAGATTTGGTCACCTTTTATCCGAATCCCTCACCCGATGGTTATTTTAATATGTTGATTCCTCCTCTGCTTACAGGCAGAATTAAAGTTTTAGTGATGGATATAACAGGGGAAAAAATATTTGAACATATAACCGAAAAAAAGGGGAAAGTCCTGCTGAACCATCGGTTTGAAAGCGGAATATATCTTGTAAAAATTGAAAACGGGAACTTGAAATCCTTTCAGAAAGTTATTGCCTGTAAGTAAGATTAAATAGTACTCTATTTAATTTCTGAATAAATAATTTCTTCAGACTAATGATATCATAAGCTTTTAATAATCCTCTTCCGCATGGTTGTTGTATTTGTCTAGGCTTTTTTGGTTGAACCGTTTGATTATGCCCCTTTTTGAAGATTTAATAAAGGTTAGTATTTCAGTCTTTTGTGGTGAATCTTCAAGACTATTTTCAATATATTCTACAGCCTGCGATGTATTGTATTTTTCCTGGTAAATTACCCTGTAAAGGTTATGGATATTGTCAATTTCTTCTTTCGAGAATTCTCTTCTCTTGAGTCCCACATAGTTTATTCCCTGGTATACCACGGGTATCCCCGCGGCTTTAACGAAAGGCGGAACATCGGACAGCACCCCGCTCATGCCTGAAATCATGGTATGCTTTCCTATCCTGCAAAACTGGTGAATGGTGGACATTCCGCCGATGATGGACCAGTCGTCAATTTCAACTTCACCGGCAACCTGAACGCCGTTTGCCAGTATGCAGAAATCGCCGATGATGCAATCGTGTGCAACATGCGAGTAAGCCATAAGGAGGCTGTTGTTACCTATTTTTGTAATACTTTTTGCCGCAGTTCCCCGGTTGATGGTTGCACTTTCTCTTATTACTGTATTGTCGCCAATTTCAACAAATGAAGCTTCACCTTTAAACTTAAGGTCTTGCGGAATTGCTGAAATTACAGCCCCGGGAAAGATTTTACAGTTGGTGCCTATTTTTGCACCTTCGTATATGATAGCATTAGAGGCAACCCATGTGCCATCTCCAATGGCAACATTTCTATCTATTTTTGCAAAAGACTCAATTACAACGTTTTTGCCTATAATTGCATCCGGATGTATCTCTGCTTTAGTTGATATCTGATGACTCATTCTTTTATAATATGTGGCCGAAAAATATAAAATATTATTCAAACAGGCTGTGAATTATTTCATTAATTTTTAAAATTCTACAAAAAAGGCCAGTATCCCCAAAATTGTCAATATAATTCCGGTGACGCCTTTTTCATGGTGTTCAAGAAAATGCCAATTAAATTTACTTGTGCCTTTGATACCAAGGTACACCAGCGCGGCCATAACTGTTACGGTTGTGACTGTATAAACCACAGAAACCATCGTAATCCCCGGCCAGCCTAACGTACCGGCACTGAAAAAAAATGCTTCAAGTTCCAGGCAGGGTGAAAAAAACATGGCAATGCTGAGAGAAACGATAATTGCCACCCTCGATTTATTGTTTTTAACCGGGGGCACAGCTCCTGCTATTGCATGTTCATGCCTGTGGCCCCTGAGAAAATCAAGTACCACATAAATAAGTCCAATGGTTATTAACACCAATGGGGCAACCAGGGTGGTGATCTTTTCGTAATACCCGGCAAGCTTAAACCCTGCAAAGCCAATGATAATCCCTACCAACACGGTACTGAGTGTGTGGGCAAAACCTGTAATTATGGTTGCTGTAACAGTTTCACGAGGCGTCCAGTTTTCGGTTTTACCTATTGCTATCAACGGTATCCAGTGATTTGGGATTAGGGCGTGCACAATACTTAATAGCAAACTTCCGATTAGTATTTGAATCATATAAAGGTGTAGATTTTACTTATGCTAATCCAATTTTTTTAAGCCTCTCAATATCTTCGGGGGTATCAATGCCAATGCTGTCGTACTCTGTTATTTCAGTCTGGATATGGTACCCGTTTTCCAGCCATCTGAGTTGTTCAAGCGCTTCAGCTTTTTCAAGCAAAGAGGGGGACAACTTTGTAAGTTCAAAAAGCACTTCTTTCTTATATGCATACATGCCTATATGTAAAAAAAACCGGTGGAGCTTTGTCCAATCGGCATTGTTTCCAATATCACGCAGAAAAGGTATGACAGCACGGCTGAAATACAAGGCTTTCATCTTTTTATCAATAATGGCTTTAACCTTGTTGGTATCGAAAATATTGTCATTTTCACCAAAAGGTTTTATCAGGGTGGCAATCTGTGTGCCGGTTTCAGAAAAACAATTCATTAGCTTTTGAATCTGCTGCGGCTTGATAAATGGCTCATCACCCTGAATGTTAATAACAATGTCGAAGCTCCGGTTTTCCAGGTCTTCGATTTTCCTCACAGCTTCAGCACATCTGTCGGTACCGCTTTGATGATCGGAAGAAGTGTAAACAACTTTGCCTCCAAATTGTTTAACCGCGTTAAAAATCCGTTCATCATCAGTGGCGACATAAACATATTCAAGTGCTTTTGAAGCCTGCTCAAAAACCCTTTGTATCATGTTTTTACCTCCGATCTCTACCAGCGGTTTTCCGGGAAACCTTGTAGAAGCATATCTTGCAGGTATAATGCCAACAAAATTGTAACTATCACTCATGGCTGTTCGGGTGTTAATTTATTGAGTTGTAAAAATACACATACCGATTATTGATGTCGCAATTTATGTAAAAAAGTTATAAAATTGTAATTTTGTCATACTATT